>CAPYQR010000157.1 GCA_948742005.1 uncultured bacterium | reverse complement strand
TTCTGCTTTGATTTTTTTAATCGTTTCATTAACGATTTTATCGTTTTTTTCTTTATCTAATATTATTATATTATCAATACTTATGAAAGGATATAGAAATGTCAGTATATTGCGAAATCTGTGGTAAAAAATCAATTAAAGCAGCTAAGATTTCGTTCTCTCATAAACAACATGTCCACAGACAACTTCCGAATCTGCAATCTGTTAAAGTCAGACTTGCTAACGGTTCTGTTCAAAAAATGTCTGTTTGCACATCTTGTATTAGAGCAGGCAAATTCACTAAAGCTTAGTTTTTTTAAAAATTTTATTATAAAAGGCGGTTAGAATATCATAATCTTGATAATTACCGCCTTTTATAATATTTACCAATCAAAAGCAAGTCGGGGAGTAAAATTGAAAATAGGGATATATTTAGGAGATATCAAAAAACCGCAATCCTTAGGAGGGTTGACTTTTGAACTTACTTTTGTTGAGGAATTATTAAAACAAAAAACAAACCATGAGTTTATTTTTTATTATTTTGGAGCAAAAAATGCTTTTGACCATATCAAGCAAAACAAAAACGCAAAATTTGTTCCTTTAAAATATTACAAAAAGCCCGAGTTTTCTTTTGCTCCGTTTTGCGTAAAAGCATATAAAATTCCGATTTTTTCTCTGAATTATATCTTAAAAAGAGATTGTATTAACGTTGCATATTTTTTGACTCCTTATCTTCACGAACACATAGAAATTCCATATTATGCATTGGTTCGTGATGTTTCGCACAGAATACTACCTCATTTTCCGGAGTTTAGCTCAAGCAGTGTTTTTGTAAAAATGGAGAAAAAATTAAATCTTTTTCTTAACTCCGCATCAAAAATTATAACCTGTAACAACATTGCAAAGAATGATATTCAAGCACTTTACGATGTTATAGCTGAAAATATAATTACAATGCATTTACCTTATCCGAATTGGATTGAAACAATTAAAGACGACAAGCGGATTTTGGATAAAAATTCTTTAAATAAAAAAAGCTATATTCTCTATCCTGCACAGTTTTGGACTCATAAAAACCATATCAGACTTGTTTTGGCGGCACAAATTATGAAAGAACAAAACATCAACCTTAAAGTTGTGTTCACGGGGCTTGATAGAGGAAATAAGAATTATTTAACAACAAGAGTCGAAGAGCTTGATTTGGCTGATGATGTGATTTTTTTGAATTATGTAACGCACAACGAGCTCTCGGCGTTATATAAAAATTCTTATGCTCTTGTTTATCCGTCATTGGCAGGTCCTGACAGTTTAGCTGCACTTGAAGCTTTGTATTTTAATTGTCCTGTATTGATTTCGGATCATCTTGGCTATAATCAGCAATTGCGCAAATCCGCGCTTTATTTTAATCCCCTGGATGAAACCGATATTGTTTCAAAAATTGTTCTGTTGAACGATATGACAATCAGGGATGAATTAATCGCGAGCGGGCAAATTCTTGTTCGGGAGAATAAGTGCAAGCAGTATATAGATAAATTTTTAAATATTATGGATAATTTTTATTTAACAAGACAATGTTGGTCGCTGGAGGAAAATTATAATTCAAAGTAATTTTTGAATTAGGTATTTTTAATTAAGATTCGGGGTTTGAATTGAGTTTAGGTATAGGATTAGTTTTAATTTCTTTTTTGATAATTATTACAACAGGCGTAATTTTTTTAATTGTACGCAATAAAAATTTAAAAATTAAAGAAGATGAAATTTCAAAGCTTAAGGTAAAATTAGCGCAAAATGGTTATAATTGTGATAATCTTTTGTATGTTAATAAAAATTTATCATTATTAATGAATAAAAGTTGTGATAAATTTTATATAATTAAAGAATTTGAAACAGAAGAGATTTTAATACAATTTGTTAAAAATTTTGAACTGACTAAAAATACAATTATTTTAAATTATTATAAATCGGGTGAAGTTAAAAATATCGTCATAACGCCTTTAAATAATGAAATTAAAGATTATATTTACAAGGTTTTTTCAAATTCGTGTAAAAGAAAAATTTGTGAAAAATTAAGTGATAAAAAATTCCTGCTTTTTTCTTCAAGCGACTATAATTGTTCTTATTTTTGGGCATATTCAAATTTTAAAAACACCTTTGCATATTTAAAACTTGATGAAACAATCAAAAAACCAATTAATTTCTTGGTGAGGAATTATAATCTTTTAAAGGAAAATTTTACAATTGATGTTAAATATAATTATTTTGAAGCTCCGGTTGACGGAATTGCGCAGCAATTATTGATTTATGATGATAATTTTTTGAGCGAATTGTTTAATTTGCTTTTAACTTCAATTAAAGAAAAATATTCTTGCGTATTTGCTGATATGATTTATTATAATCCCTTGAATAATATTGTTTATTTGACAAATGCTCGAAATTCTCTGCTTTCTTTAAGATTAGATGAAGTTTTTGAGGTTCAATATTTTCCGAATAAAATTTCTTTTGAATTAAATGATGGCGAGAGAATGATTGATTTTTTTGCGGGCAATGACTTTATAGCTGAATTTGGCGATTTTGTTGCAGGATATAATTTAAGAAAACTTGCAACAAGCTTTAATTATTCAACTGATAAATTAATCAATACAACACATAATACAAAATTTATCGTTGATTTTTCGCGTTTAAGGGTTATTTATTGTGCAAACTTAAACACTTTTTCACGTTTCAGCTATATGATTTTTTCTTTTAATGAAATCATTAACGTAAAATTAGAAAAAAATTCAAACAATATTTTTGTCAGAATCTTTTTGGCTGACAATCAAATTATTGATATTTCCTGCATTAAATATGAAATTGCAGAATATTTAGCAGCGTTGATTAGAAAAATTATGGATAAAAATTACTAGTGCAGAAGCTGTATGATTTTACAAAAGATGCTCCAGAACTCTTTTTCCAACAAAGCCAAGGGTTTCTTTTTCTCCTATATTTTTTCCTTGAATTGTTTTTTTATTAAATTCCAGATACGGTACTTTTTCTCTTGTGTGATCGCTCCCTCTAAACGTTGGGTCGCAGCCATGGTCTGCAGTTATTATTAAAATGTCATTTTCTGTCATGTTTTCAATCATTTGTGGAATAAAACCATCGATTTCTTCAATTGCTTTTTTATATCCCAGACTGTCGCGCCTGTGACCATAAAGCATATCTGTATCAACAAGATTAACAAATATAAAATCATTGTTTGAATTTTTAACAGCGTCTATAGTTTTAACAAGCCCGTCTGTGTTTCCTTTTGTCAATATTTTTTCATTTATGCCATGTCCGACAAAGATATCATAAATTTTTCCTATTCCAAGAGTTGTTTTATTATTTTCATTTAAAATATCCAAAACGCTTCCTTTTGGAGGCAAAATTGAATAATCATGTCTTAATTCTCCGATTCTTTGCGGTTTGCTATTAATTATTCTGTATGGACGCGCAATAACTCTTGAAACATTGGACTTAAATTCGTTTAAAATTTCGCGTGCAATTTTAGACCATTCGTATAATTTTTCAACACTGATTAAGTCAATATCAAGTGCGATTTGAAATACGCTGTCTGCGCTTGTGTAAATTATCGGATATTTTGTTTTTTGGTGCTGTTCGTTTAATTCTTCAATGATTTTAGTACCCGATGCAGGGTAATTTCCCAAAATTCCTTTGCAATTTGTTCTTTTTATAAATTCTTGAATAATATTTTCATCAAATTTTAAATAAGTTTTAAATGGTTCATCAAGAATAATTTTCATCATTTCCCAATGACCCGTTGTTGTATCCTTGCC
>CAPYQR010000156.1:2922-3805 GCA_948742005.1 uncultured bacterium | reverse complement strand
TTTGCTACCAGATATAGTATAGTTCATAAATTTTATTGCCGAAAATCAAACAAGAAATCGTAATTGAAGCAACAGCAGATAATAAAACAGCACCTGCTGCGATATCTTTTGATAATTTCGCAAGTTTTGCCCATTTGTTTTTGTAATAAGCATCAATCACAAATTCTATAACAGAATTTATCATTTCGATTATTAAAACAAACATATTTGCAAAAATTATCATACAAAATTCTAAAATTTCAACATGTAATAAAAACGCAATTGAAAAAGTCAGAATTGCAATTAAAAGATGTTTTCTGAAATTTCTTTGTGAGCGAAAAGCTAATCTTACGCCATTCAGTGCAAACATAACGCTTCTTTTGAAACTTCTTGATTGAAATTTGTTCATATTTTTTCCATGACCTTATTTTGAACCTTTACAACAAAATCGTAATCTTTTTTTGTTAAATGGTCAAATCCGATTAAGTGTAAAATTCCATGACAAATCAAGGTTAAAATTTCTTTTTTGAGGCTTTCTTTTGCTTGTTTGTCTGCAGTTTCAACAGAAACAATAATCTGCCCCAGGTCTGCGGTTTTTCTCAAAACAATTGATTGCTCGTCATCACAAAATAATGAAAAAGTTATAACATCTGTCGGTTTGTCTTTGTTTCTGTATTCTTTGTTGATTTCTTGAATTGTTTTATCAAGACAAAAGGAAATATCAAATTTTATTTTATTGATTTTATTTTTTTTATAAAAAATTCTAATAAAATTTTTATTTGTTTTGATTTCATCCAAATTAAGCAAGATATCCGCGATATTTTTAATTTCGGGTTTTAAATCTTTAAATTTTAAATCAAATTTTTTTAAATTAATTTCGTCAATTTTGCTTAATGTAAAACTG
>CAPYQR010000156.1:0-2912 GCA_948742005.1 uncultured bacterium | reverse complement strand
ATGTAAACTGTTATTCATTTTTATTTTTCTTTTTTGATTTAGACTGAAATTCCTGAATTTTTTGCTCAAAATCGTCATCTGATTCTTGATGAATTGAAAATTTGTTTTTATCAAGTTCATCAATTACCTTATTTTGATATTTAATTCTTTCATGCTGCATTCCTCTTAAAACTTTATTAAAAGTCATTGCGATTATCTTAATGTCTTTTAAGGTTAATGGTGAATCAGCAAGCTGGCCGTCGTTTAATCTTTCGGTGAAAATTTTATTAACCATTGCCTCAATTTCTTCTTGTGTAGGGTTTTTTAACGACCTTACAGCGCTTTCTAAAGCATCTGCAAGCATCAAAATCGCTGTTTCTTTTGTCTGCGGTTTTGGCCCGGGGTAGCGGAATTGTGATTCCTGTACGTTTTCTTCCCCTTCTTCTTCAATTGCTTTTGAATAAAAATAACCTGCCAAAGTTTCGCCGTGGTGTTGTTGAATAAAATCAATAACAACCTGCGGAAGTCCGTATTTTTTTGCTATTTCAACTCCGTCTTTGGTATGAAGCGTAATAACCATTTTGCTCTGGCGCGGGGTTAGGTTTGTGTGCGGATTTTCCACTCCGAAATAAGATTGATTTTCAATAAAGAAATATGGACGCTGCATTTTTCCGATATCGTGATAAAATGCTCCTACGCGCGCTAAGATTGAATCTGCTCCGATTGCAAGCGCTGCTTCTTCACAAAGATTTGCAACCATTAATGAATGATGAAAAGTCCCCGGTGCTGCGCTTCTTAATTTTGATAACAATGCCTGATTCTGATCAGCAAGTTCAATCAGCGCGTAAGGCGAAACGATTTTGCAGATTTTTTCGATAATCGGAATCAAAAACATCGCAATCATTGAAGAAACAAGACCATTTAGAATCCCGAGAAAAGGATTTTGAATTTGAAAACGTAAAAGTTCATGGAAAGCCTGGAATTGGTTTTCAAACAGCGATATTGAAAACATCGCAACAAACATTACAACTCCAACCTGCGCTCCGCAAAGGATTATGTCAAATCTTTTTGAATATGACATTTTTGAAACCAAAAAACTTGACAATAATATTGCGCAGATAAAAGTATAGATTGTTTGCGGGGCGAAAAATAACGTTGCGGAAAGAATTGCAAGCATTAAAATTGAAACAAGAAAAGATAGAATCGGATTGGTAAATATTGTTAAAATCATTGAAAAAGCAACAAAAGGCATTAAAAAGTTTGATACAAAAGCTGAATTTGAAATCAAAATACAAACGTATGTTAAAATTATTGAAGATGCTGCAATATATGCCATATAGCGCGGAGTATAGTATTTTTTTTCGTAATTTTTAACATATAAAATTAAACTATACATTGTAATACACACAAGAGCGAAAATCCCCAAAACTCCGCCTTTGTTTAATTCAAAAGCATTATAGCCTGATTGTTTCAGCGCATCTTTTTTTAATTGTGTGACTCTGTCGCCTGCTTTAACAATAGCATCCCCTTTTTTAAAAGAAACAACAATCGGTTTGACTGCGTTTCGGACATTTTTTTTTGCGTTTTCGGTTGCATATTCATCAATTATTAAATTTGGAATAATACATTGTTCCAAAAGTCCGATAATCAAAGGATTCTGGTTTTTTTTGACATGATGCGACAGAGCTTTGTTTATGTATGCATCATTTACAAAGCTTGAAATATCCGTATCATAAATTCCTGTATTTAAAACTTCATTTAAAAGATATTTTGTGTTTGTAAAAGCTGTTGAAAGGTTTGCTTCGTTGTTTGCTAAAATATATGCAATCGCGTTTTTTTTGCGTTCACCATCGCTTATTTCAAGCAAATCCGAAAGTTCTTTTTGTTTAATTGTGTTGGATTTTTTCTCTTTTTTAATTTGTTCAATTGAATCAATAGCTTTTTGTAAATCCGTAATAATATATTCATTCTCAATTGGAGTTACAATCGGGCGGATTTTGTTTGAAACTTCTCTTTTTATTAATTCGGTTTTTTGTCTGTCGACAACTTCAAAGTTATTCTTTGCAAGAATTGTTCTTTGTGCAATATCGTTAACAATTAAATTTTGATATAAATAATATCTGATTGATAACAGAAGTGTTAAAATTATTGCAATTGACAAAAAAGAACCGATTGAGAATATTTTTGAAGATTGAAAAATATCTTCGTTTTTAAAAAAATCTGCTATTTTTTTCATTATTTTCCTAAAATTAACTTATAAATATAAAATCATTCTAATTTATTATACAATAAAGTTTGTTTTTCCTATATACTTTTATATTATGAAAAAAAGTTTAATTTTATTGTCATTAACATCGTTATTGCTTTCTTTTTCTGCTGTTGAAGCAAGAGAGAATCTAACTGAACTCTACCGTCATAACGGAGCAATAATTTATACCTTAAATATAAGGAATTTTGGCGCTGTTGATAATGACAATGATGGTATAATTAACGAAAAAAAAGGTGACAAAAAAGGAACTTTTGTTAATGCTAAAGAAAAACTCGCACAATTAAAAAATGACGGAATAAATACGATTTATCTGCTTCCGATTACAAAAGTCGGAAAATTAAAGGCGTTGGGAAACGCAGGGTCGTTGTATGCGATGAATAGTTTTAATGAATTAAACCCTGAATTTGATGATTTGACAAATAAACTCTCTCTTTATCAAGAAGCTAAGGCTTTTGTTGATGAGGCTCATAATCTTGATATGAACGTTATTGTAGATTTGCCAAGCTGCGGGGCTTATGATTTTAGTTTGTCTAAGCCTGCTTTATTTATGTTTGATTCAAAAAATGAATCCAAAATTCCTGCTGATTGGACAGATGTCAGACTCTTTAAAGTTTATCTTGAAGATAATAAGACGTTGAATCCTGAAGTTTTGGACGGTTTTAAA
>CAPYQR010000155.1 GCA_948742005.1 uncultured bacterium | reverse complement strand
CGCTGTCCAATTGTTGTTTCTTAAAAAATCAACAGGTATTTGTCGTTTTGTATTTAGGAATCAATTATTATTGGTTAAATAGTAAGATTTTTGTTTAAAATAATAAACTCAATCTTTTTAACATTTTAATTGATTGATATGATATTCTGTTTTCAAAGTGCAAGTTTTAAACTTGTTCATTCTTTATGGTTATCTAAACGATAATTGCCATCTAAGAAATATTTTTCAGGAACTAGGGCAAAGATTGCTTGGGAGATGACTTCCTGAGCGGAACTTAGTCCGTATTTATTAATTTAACACTTCAAGCTTTTCTGTCAAGTAATTTATTTGAATGATTTTGAAGTTTTTATATTTTTATTAGTTATTTTAATGTTCAAGCGGATTAACCCATCCGCATTAACTATAGTATTACATCAAAAAAATAATGCAAGTGTTTTTTATTATATTTTTTAATAAAATTTAATAAAGCGTCAAAAGGCGTGCTGTACTTGTTATTTATTGGTTTAATTTTTACTTTGAAAAAAAATTTTTAATAATATATAATTAATTGAAAATTAAAATTAAAAAGGCGGTTTTATCATGCACAAAAAATCAAGAGAAGAAATTAAATTAATGAAAATGGCAGGAAACATCGTGGCGCTTGTTCATCAAGAAATGGCGCGCGTTGTCGAACCGGGGATTTCGACTTTAGAACTTGATAAAATTGCTTATGATATCATCAAAAAAAACAAAGCAACTCCGACTTTTTTAGGTTATGGCGGTTTTCCCGCTTCAATATGCGCTTCTGTTAATGATGAGGTGGTTCATGGGATTCCCTCGGATGATGTTATTTTAAAAGAGGGTGATATTATCTCAATTGATGTCGGCGCAACGTTTCGCGGGCTTGTTGGAGATGGAGCTTGGACATATCCTGTCGGAAAAATAGCGCCCGAGGTTCAAAAACTTCTTGAAACGACTGAAAAAGCGTTATTTAAAGGAATTGAACAAATGATTCCCGATTCGCCTTTGGAAAATGTTTCGGCGGCAATCGAAGATACGGCACTTGAGGGAAAATACGGAATCGTAAGGCAATACGGCGGCCATGGCGTTGGGCATGAAATGCATGAAGAACCTTTTTTGTTTAATTATCGGACAAATTCTTCGGTTATAATTAAACAAAATTGCGCAATTGCGATTGAACCAATGTTGAACTTAGGTTGTGATGAAGTTCATGTGCTTGCGGATGAATGGACGGTTGTAACGGACGATAAAAAGCCCTCTGCACATTTTGAACATACGGTAATTGCAACAGCTGACGGGCCTTTGATTACAACAAAATTATTATAATTTTGGGTCCGGAGGGGCTCGAACCCTCGACCAATTGATTAAGAGTCAACTGCTCTACCAACTGAGCTACAAACCCAAAATTTACATATATACTATAGAATAACTTTATGTTAAAATCAAGTTATAAATTAAATAATTATTAAAATGTCCACGTAGTTCAGATGGATAGAACGCAACCCTCCTAAGGTTGATGTCGGGCGTTCGAATCGCCCCGCGGACATTTTTATTTTTTTAAATTTTCATTTTTCAAAAAGAAGTTCGCGAAACAAGGTTTGTGAAAACTCTTTTAATTCATGGCATGCTTTATCTTGTTTTTTGAAAATCGAATCAATTGAAGATTGGATTTTTTCTATTTTAGCTATATATAAAAAGAATACTGAAACTTACATTAATTTCAGTATTCTTTTTAAATTTTATCTACGTTTAATATTAAACGCTTGCTTTTGCTCTAGGACCTGCGTTGACGATTTCAGACGGCATGTTTGGATATTTTTCTTGGAAATTATCAGCAAACATTTGAGCTAATTTATTAGCTTGCTCGTCATATGCCGCTTTATCAGTCCACATTCCTCTGGCGTCTAACATTTCAGCAGGAACATCAGGGCAAGATGTCGGATAATCAACGTTAAATACATCATGATGTTTAAATTCAACGCTATCAAATGTTCCGTTTAATGCTGCAGTTACCATTGCACGGGTGTAGGCTAGTTTCATACGTTTTGCACCCATTGAAGCACTTCCGCCAGCCCAGCCTGTGTTGACCAAATAAACTTTTGTTCCGTATTGGTCAAGTTTATCGCCTAGCATTTTAGCATAAACTGAAGCATCCATCGGCATGAAAGGTTCGCCGAATAATGTTGAGAATGTTGGTTGTGGTTCGGTTACGCCGCGTTCTGTTCCTGCTAATTTAGATGTGAAACCTGTAACAAAGTGGTACATTGCAGCATTTTTGTCCAATCTTGAAATCGGAGGCAAAACACCGAACGCATCAGCTGTTAAGAAAATAACAACTTTAGGAATTCCACCCATTGAGGGGATTTGAGCATTGTTGATATAATTAATCGGATAACCTACACGGGTATTTTCAGTGAGTGTTCCGTCATTGAAATCAAATTCACGTGTTTTATCATCCATAACAACATTTTCAACCAATGAACCAAATTTGATTGCGTTATAGATATCAGGTTCGTGTTCTTCTGATAAATTGATACATTTTGCATAGCATCCGCCTTCAAAGTTGAAAATACCATCAGGCGACCAGCCATGTTCGTCGTCCCCGATTAATTTTCTTGATGGGTCTGCAGATAATGTTGTTTTTCCTGTTCCTGATAAGCCGAAGAATACTGCTGTTTCATGGGTTTGAGGGTCCATGTTAGCGCTGCAATGCATTGGAAGAACGTTTTTCTTTGTCATAACGTAGTTCATTGTAGCGAAAACGGATTTCTTAATTTCGCCTGCGTATTGCGAACCGCAGATGATAATCATGTGAGCTTCGTAATCAATTGCAATGCAAGCTTCTGAATTAACGCCGTCAATTTCAGGGTCGCATTTAAATCCCGGAGCACAAAGGATTGTATAATCAGCTTCACCGTAGTTTGCAAGTTCTTCTTCGGTTGGCCTTATTAAAAGTTGGTGAATGAACATGTTTTGGCTAGCCATTTCGTTGATGACTCTGAATTTTTGAGTATATTTTTTATCAGCGCCTGCAAAACCGTCAAAAATGAAAACTTCTCTGTTTTCAAGATAAGCTGTAATTTTTCCTTTGATTGAATCAAATTTTTCGCGTGAAATCGGGCGGTTAACTTTTCCCCAGGCAATATCATCGTGAATTGTCGGTGTATCAACAATGAATTTATCTTTAGGAGAACGTCCTGTGTATTTTCCTGTTGTAACAACCAAAGCGCCTGTGTTTGATAATTTGCCTTCGCCTAATCTAAGCGCTTGTTCTGTTAATTGTGCAACTGTAAGGTTGCGATAAACTGCCTTTGGGTTCATTATACCCATTTTTTCGATACCATAAGTTTCCATGGTTTTTCCTCCTGTAATTTGGTTATACATTGGTAATATTATTGTTTTTTGTGTGGCTTTTTGTTGTTAATCTTTTATCGTGTAGTTTTTACACTTTCTATATTAATTAGTATAGCAGAAATATTTTATTCAAGAATATTTTTTTTAAAAATAGTTAATTTATAGCAGTCTTTGTTTCATAATCAAAAAAATGTAAATCCTTAGGATTTATTGAAAAATCAACATTTTCGGCACATTTTGTGTCCTCTTTAACCGTTGCGCAAAAATCCTGGTTGTTAAATTTAAAATATAAATTTTTATAAGACCCTAAATTCTCTTCAAAATTAATTTTTGCACTGAATTTAATCGAATTAAAGTGATAATTCGGGTTAGTTTTAGCTAAAATATTTTCACTTCTGACTCCGACTAAAATTCTGCTCCTGTTTAAAAGCATAACAGGCGCAATATCAGCATTAATCACCGTATTTCCGAGTTTTATAAAA
>CAPYQR010000154.1 GCA_948742005.1 uncultured bacterium | reverse complement strand
TTTTAGATTCATTAATTGAAAAACAAAATAAAGCAATCTCGCTTATTGAATCAAACGCAAAAGCAAGTGCATCTGCTTTAGGAATATATGATGAAAAATCAAGTAATTCATTAACAAACGCAAAAGAAAGACTTCAAGATTTATTAAACCTTAAAGAATCCGGCTATCAAAGCTTCAAAGATGGTTCAACAGCACTTAACAACGCAACGGAAAACATGTTGATTTCTTTCTTTAAAGACAAAGAAAATCCGTTAGCACAAAAAGTAATCAATCTTAACGGATGGTTAAAGACACTTGCTTATGGAATTGAAATAGGCTATCTTGGTTTTGGCTTGCCGTTTTTAAACCAAAAAAGATTGGAAAAGAAATATTTAAAAGATTCCCCCAAAGAATCAATCCCCCAAACAATGCCCGAAATAAGAAATGCTTCTTTAACGAATATAAAATTAAAAGAACAAGAAATTAAATTGTATCATAATTTTATTAAAAAATAGATAAGCGCAAAAAAATATTTTCACACGGTTTATTTACAATAATAGACAATGGGAAATATATTTATGAAAATTAATTTTAGCTATCAATCATACAAATTCAACAAACCGAGCAAACAACAGCTTTCTTTCGGAACGGAAAAATCTTTTACAAATAAATATAATGAAGCAAACAGAGATATTTTTACAACAGACGATGCTTATTATACAGGCAAAACCTATGCAATCGGCAAAAACTCAGAATTTATAACTTTCGAATCACCTCTTCAAGCTGCCCTGTATTTTAGAGTCAGAGAAAACGTGATTCAAGAAAATCTCGGCAAAGAAACCCCTGAATATTTAGATTCTTGCGATTGCACTTTTGTCAGAGCGGACAAAGTCGAGAGATTGAATGAAATGGTAGAATATGCGCCAATAACCTGCAGTTTTTCACCCGTTGTTGATTATAACAAAATAACGGAAATTGCAAATAATATATAAAATACAAAAAGTTTTCAAAGTTTAATGGGAGCTTTTATTATTTAATATAATTAATAATACCCCAAAAATAATTAAAACTATTCCAACTATACTGTTTAAAGCCAGAGTTTCATGAAAAAATAATAAACCAAAGAAAATAGCGGTCAAAGGTTCAAGAGCACCCAGAATCGCAGTAGTGGTTGGTCCAATCAGTTTTATTGCAATATTAATTGTTTCAATGGATATTATTGTAGGGAAAATTGCAAGAGCAATTGAACAGGCAAATATTCTCCAATCATTTATTGGTTGTAAATTTGTACAAAATTTAAGATTCACAATAAAAACAAACAAGCCAAAAAGCATTACATAGAAACTTAATTTTTCATACTTCATATGTTTAATGGGTTTTAGATTTTTTACAAGAACAATGTAAATCGCATAAACCAATGCCGCAAATATTACAAGAAGTATTCCAAATGGATTTAAATGTCCTTTTATTCCGCCATTAAGCATAAAAATCCCACTAAGTGTGATTAACATTGCAAAAATCGACATTTTAGCAAGCTTTTCTTTAAAGAATATTCTTGAAATTAAAGCAACCATTATCGGATAAATGAAAAGAATTGTGCATGCTATGCCTGATGCGATATATTTAAAGGCCTCAAACAAAGCAACGGACGAGAGAGCAAATAATATTGCCATAAATAAGATACAGGTAAATTCTTTTATGGTAAGTTTTAAATCTGCTTTTTTAAATAGTTTTAAACCAATACCATAAATTATTACCGCAAAAAGATATCTATAAAACAATACTGAATTAACACCCATTCCTAATTTATACATAGGAAGAGCAAATAGAGGTTGGTTAAATCTGTCAAATGAAGATTAAATAGGCTTTAAGATTGTGATTAATATAAAATTAATCAAATAATTTTTTGCATTTTTCTTGAATATCTAATGCAATATCTTTTGAAAATTTTTCATTTAGTCCTATATTTTTTGCAACAGCCATAATGTCGTCTAAAGTTGGATTTTTCCCTTTACCATTTATTGTTGTTGCATGTTCTCCGTTAAACGAAGAACTATAAGTTAAATCATAAGCTGGAGATAAATGCCATTCTTTTTTATTATCATCATAAAGGAAAGAAAAATTCTTTGAATGATCATCTCGGTTGTGAGCAAATACATTGAAACACATTAATCTATATAATTGTTCAATATCTTGATAATTTCTTGTAAGTTCAAGTGTAAGCTTCATCAATAAATTATAATCAAGATTAGGCAGTCTATGACTTGTTTCTAAGAGTCCGCTTACAGATACCATATGCACTTTTTTGCCATTTTTACGATCAAATCTTTTTATACCAAAATAACCTGAACAAATTTCAGATGCAAAGAGTTTAGTTTCTGTCATATTAATTCCGCAACTTTTAGCGCATAGCGAATATTGATATTCTTTTTCACCAATATTTTTAGGGTCAATTGATGACGGAAATTTAATTATCCAATCTTCATTATTTATAGAAGTTAAAATTTTTGGTCTTGCACCGCCTGAAGAACCGCCTAAGAAAAAAAGCTCATCTAAGTTATCCGAATTTTGTGATTTTAAAATTTTTGAACATTCTTGAGCGAGAATATCAAGGTCAGAAACATTGTTTTCTGCTTCAAATTTATGTTCGGGTTTGTATGTTAAAGCTCCCATGCCGGATTCTTGGACAACAGCAAGCCGATTGAGATTGTCAATTTCTACGGGATTTATTTTATTTTTCAAAAATAACCTGTCAACAAGTAATCTACCCCAACCATCAGGCAAACTGTCATTAAAAACTCCAAATAACCCGTCAAAAGGTTCATATTTGGGGATAAAAACTTTCTTGATAAGTGGTAAACTAAAAGACGATATACTAAATCCGTTATTTAACCAATCCAAATCGTATTCAAATGCAACAACTCTTTCAGGCGTTTTAGCAAGGGTACCAACTAAAATATCATTATAAAATACTTTTAAATATTTATAGTTTTCCATTTATAACCTCATCTATAGAATTGTAGGTTTTTTGCGTAAACAAGTTTTCAAAATCTTTCTCTAGGTTTAGAACAATTAGAATTTTGATTAACGAATTTAGTGAAATTTCATATTTTGACTCAAATCTTTTAATGGAGCCAAGACCAACACCGGATTTTGCAGCAAGCTGGACCTGCGAAATTTTAAGCATTTTTCTCTGCTGCTTAATCTTTTCAACAAATTCTTTTGCAATATCATTTGGGGTTTTTGGGTTAAAAAGAAATTTATTCATGGATAATATATTATACGTTTTTTATTAAAAAGTCAATATATAGATAATATATTGTACAAAATGCAATATAGCTTTTAAGGTACAAAAACACAACATTAGAATGATATGTTGTATTTTTTGAGATTGAGATAGCTGAATGTTTCCGGTTGCTTGTACACAAAGTCTTTACAAATTTAATGATCTGAAATCAGAAAGACGAAAAATAGGCTAAAAACAACTAAACCAAATAGTATTTTTAATTAGTGTTTGCATTTTGATTTACACTTTTTCTTGAATTTTTTCGTTATTTCAAAATAAATACTAAAATTATAAGTTATTAAATTTGAGTTCAGTGGATATTTTGTAAAATTTGTTCTTATGTAGTAATTGTCTTTTATGTGGAATTTTCTTCGCTTTTTATTCTTAATCGCCGATAATATATTTTTAGGCATTTTTTTGCCAAAAGCCTTTTGATAAAGGTATTTTATACAATCTACAAAAAAACTATGTGTTTTATTTTTGCTACTATCAGGCGTGAATTCATCAAATTCAAGTACTAGTTTTAATGCCGTTACGCTGCCGCTGTGGTATTCTCTTACCTTTTTCCCAATAATT
>CAPYQR010000153.1 GCA_948742005.1 uncultured bacterium | reverse complement strand
ATATTTATAAATTAAGATATTCAATTTCAACCATGCTTGTTCAATCATTAATGATTGATGCGGAAAGAAAAGAATTTACCTCAACGGAAAATATGATTGACTTATTAAAGCGCGAAAATCTTTTAACTTATGCTTTCGTTAAAAACAACACAAACAACAGAATAATCTTCGGTAAAGATTTTGCGACAGAATTATCAACAATAAAAAATGAAGAATCAGAAGTTCAAAATCTTTCAAAAGATATAGGCGAATATACCGTATTTTTTGGTATTCAAACAAAAAGCAACATGGCGCTTTACTTTATCGGCTTCTTTAAAATGATGATTAAAATTCTTTTTGTTGTGATAATGCTGGGTGTTCTTGCATGTATATTTATGGCAAGTCTTTTATCTAAGCCCTTGCAGAAGCTTTCAATTGCCGCAAAACAAATCACGGATGGAAATTTTGATGTAAAAATTGAAAAGTCATCATTCACGGAAATCAATGACTTAATTGATTCATACAATGAAATGGGCTATCAATTAAACGAATTATATACATCATTAGAACAAAAAGTTCAAGAAAGAACATTAGCGCTTGAAAAAGCAAACTATAAACTTCAAGAAACACAAGCAATGATGGTCCATTCCGAAAAAATGCGCTCTTTAGGCGAACTTGTTGCAGGAATTGCCCATGAAATCAATAATCCTGTTAACTTTATCCATGGAAATATAATGATTTTACAAAATTATGTTGATGATTTAATGGGATTGATTGATTTATATGACCAAAACTGTGCTAATTTCCCGCAAGAAATTAAAACAAAAATAGAAAAACTCAAAAAAGATATCGATCTTGATTTTATTAAAACAGATGTTAATGATTTAATCAAAAGCTGTATTGAAGGAACACAAAGAACCAAAAACATAGTTTTAGACCTTAAAAACTTCTCAAGAATGGAAGAAATGGTCTTGACTCAATTTGATATTCCAAAAGAAATAGATACAACATTAAATATTTTAAACAATAAATACAAAAACAGAATCACAGTTGTTAAAAACTATAATTCAGATGTTCCAAAAATTGAAGCTTTCGGCGGTCAATTAAATCAAGTATTTATGAACATTCTGGATAACGCGCAAGATGCAATGGGCGCAAGCGGAACTTTGACAATCAATATTAAAAAAATTGATACAAACGTTCAAATAGAATTTATAGATACAGGTTCAGGAATTCCCAAAGAAAACTTATCAAAAGTTTTTGACCCGTTTTTCACAACAAAGGCTGTCGGAAAAGGTACGGGTTTAGGAATGAGTATTTCATACAGAGTAATCAAAGATCACAACGGTGAAATAAAAGTGGATTCAGAAGTTGGAGTCGGAACAAAATTCACAATCACACTGCCAATCAACCATGCATCAGGTGAAGCACTTGATAAAAACAAAATAAACTAAAAATTAAGAATAATTATACGAACGGAGTAAAAAATGTCTGACGATAAAAGATATAGAGTTTTGATTGTAGATGATGAAGAGGATAATTTAGCGCTTTTATACAGAACACTGCGCTCAAAATACCAAATAACAAAAGCACATAGTGCGATTGAGGCATTAGAAATTTTAAAAACGGAAGAATTTGACTGTATTTTATCAGACCACAAAATGCCTTTGATGGATGGTGTTGAATTTTTAAAAAGAGTTAATGACATTCAACCGCGTACCATGCGCCTTTTAGTTACAGCATATTCGGATGTCAAAATATTAATTGATGCAATAAACCAGGCTAAAATTTACCGCTACATCAAAAAACCTTATTCGCCGGACGAGCTTATAATGATAGTTGAATCAGCGCTTGAAACTTATCAATTAAAAATTGATAATGAAAATTTAATTACCGATTTGCAAGACCTTTTCTCAGGAACAGTAAAAGCAATCATAGAAGCACTTGACGCAAAAGACTCTTTTACCTTGGGAAGAAGCAGACGTGTAGCATTTTACGCTCTTAAAATGGTAAACAAACTCGCCCTAAAACCGGAAGAAGCAAGTCAAATTGAATTAGCAGGATTACTGCATGATATTGGCATGATTGGCGTTGCAGAAGACATATTAAACAAAAGCCAAAAGTTGACTGATGATGAATATGACAAAATTAAAATGCATGTTTATTACAGCATTAAAATTCTTGAAGATATTAAACAATTAAACGATATTCGAGAAATAATCAAATATCACCATGAATTCTACAACGGAAAAGGCTACCCTTACGGTTTAAAAGGAGAAGAAATTCCTCTTGGAGCAAGGATAATAGCAATAGCAGATGCGTTTGATTCAATGGTTTCAAATCGTGCATACAGAAGCTCCATGACTGTACAAGAAGCTGTTGAAACAATCGAAAAAAGCGCAGGAGAACAATTTGACCCTAATTTAGTAGCAATTTTCAAAACAATCCTGCCGGAGGCATTAAAAGAAGTTGAAAGCTATGATGTTGAGCTTTTAAAATCCGTTGAAGCACAGGGTTAATTATACAAAAACACTTAAAATCAGACAAGTAATTAATTTTATAATTCTTGTCTGATTTTAATAATTTTAGTTTAAATTTAAATTAATCTAAAACTTTATTAATAGGAATATAAGTTTTTGATGCAGTTCCTGATGTAAAATGACCCGAGTTGATAATTTTTGATGTAAACGAAGTTTTTTCATCAATCTGATCAATTTGTTTTGCTTCTTGCAATTGTTCATCGGTCAAATAAGAAGTATTTGTAAAATCAAATTCTTCTTCAGATTCATCAAAAGAATTAACTGCATTAACATTTTCATTTTGAGCAGTTTCGGCACACACCGGTAATTGCGGAACATTTAAAAACAATAAACCAAATAAAACTATTGAAAGTAATCTAATCATTTTGCCTCCTAGATAATTAAAATACCATTTAATTAAAATTTTTCAACAAAATTATACCATGCTTGCTTAACATTTTTTAATTAATTAACCGGCTATATATTCGACGTATTTTTCAAAAGCCTTATATCCCTCGCGAAACTCGGCATAACGCGCTCTTGGAACAGTAAGCCTGATGTATTTTAATTCTTTTATTCTGATTTCAAATAATTCGTTTGCATAAGCACTCAACAAAATATCACCGCTGTTTGCCCAGGCTTTTAATTGTTCTATCTGCCTGTTTACCTGTGAAATTGTAGAATATTCAAGCGGTTGAAAGCCATGACGGGTTAAAGTTGCCCTGTCGGCATGAGTAATTGGAATAACAGCGGAACAATTTCCAAAAATTCTCTTAATTAAAACATAATTTGAAGCCAGCTGTTTATGTTTTAAAGGCACTTGAACTCTCGCAAGCGCAACCGATGTATTTATATTTGAATAATAATCATCAGAATTTGCGGTTCTTAAATAGTTGAAGCTGTTAAGTGTTTGGTTTCTTCGCATTTAGGACTCCCTTAACTCCCCGATTTCAATCATTGTATTTTATAAAACAATTATATAAAAAAAATTTTAACCATGCTTGAATATTAACTTTTTTTTACACTTAAATGAAAAATACAGGTTTTTCAAGCTTTTTGGTTGTAAAGTTTGCACAATAAGACAAACTGTGTTCTAATTAACATATAATATTTTTAAAAGAGGTAATTATGGAAAGAACATTTGTTGCAATCAAACCTGACGGAGTAAAAAGGAATTTAATCGGAAAAGTTATTGAAAAATTTGAACAAAAAGGCTATAAAATTGTTGCTCTTAAAATGCTCAACGTAACGGAAGAAATCGCATCAAAGCACTATGAAGAACATTTTGGCAAACCTTTTTATCCCGAATTAATCAACTTTATTACATCAGGTCCTATCGTTGCAATGATTGTTGAGG
>CAPYQR010000152.1 GCA_948742005.1 uncultured bacterium | reverse complement strand
CCCATGGACAGGCTTCTTTGTGCAGATGTTGGTTTTGGGAAAACGGAAGTTGCGCTCCGTGCCATGTTTAAAGCTGTTATGAGCGGATATCAAAGCGCTTTAATTGCCCCGACAACGATTCTTACCATGCAGCATTTTGAAACTTTTAAGGAGCGTTTTGAACCTTATAGCGTAAAAATTGGTTTATTGAACAGATTTTGCTCTAAAAAGGAACAAAAAGAAACAATAGAAAAGATAAAAACAGGCGAGCTTAATGCTGTTATTGCGACACACAGACTTTTATCAGATGACATTGAATTTAAAAATCTCGGCTTGCTTGTGGTTGATGAAGAGCACAAATTCGGCGTACGTCACAAAGAAAAACTTAAAAAATTTAAAGAAAACATTGATGTATTATCTTTAAGTGCAACACCGATTCCAAGAACTCTAAATATGGCACTATCAGGCTTAAAGGAAATATCTGTTATAAACACCCCTCCTAAAAACCGTCTCCCTATTAAAACTTATGTCGGAGAATACAGTGAAAATTATGTTAAAAACGCAATAAATCAAGAAATTCAAAGAGACGGGCAAGTTTACTATCTTTATAACAGAGTAGAAACAATAGATATTTTTAAACAAAAACTCCAAGAAATTGTCCCTAATGCAAGAATTGCTATCGCACATGGGCAGATGAATGAAAAAATGCTTGAAGAAGTTATTTGTAAATTTGCAAACCGTGAATATGATATTTTATTATCAACAACAATAATTGAATCAGGAATCGATATTCCAAATGCAAATACAATGATAATCCATGATTCAACAATGTTTGGTCTTGCTCAATTATACCAATTGCGCGGCAGAGTCGGAAGAAGCGAAAGACAGGCATATTGTTTTTGTTTTTATAAAAAATCAAAAGAATTAAACGAACAAGCAAGAAAACGTCTTGAATCCATAAAAGAATTTACAAATTTAGGCTCAGGATATCAAATAGCATTAAGAGATGTTGAAATAAGAGGTGTTGGTAGCATTTTAGGAACACATCAACACGGACAAATGGTTAATGTCGGTTTTGATACATATTGCAATCTGCTTGCAGAATGTATTGAAGATATTAAACAAAAAGAAAACAAAAACCCTTACGAAAAAACATCAAAAATAAAAAAACGCGATTGTATCGTTGATATTAATGCAGATGCTTATATTCCCGATGAATGGGCGCAGACTTATGAACAAAAAATCCTTGAATATAAAAGAATTTCAGATGTTTCAAGTTTGTCTGAATTAGAAAATATGAAACTTAATTTTAAAGACAGATTTGCACATATTCCTGAAAGTGTTGAAAATTTAATAAAACTTGTAAAATTAAGAATTTTAGCCCAAAACGCAGATATTACTCTCGTCCGTCAAGCAGGAAGGGCAATTAGAATAAATACACCTTATTCAATGCAAGAGTGGAATATTTTAAAAAGCAAAATAGATAGAAATATAACAAAATATTTTACATATTCACAACCCCCTAAATCCCTTGCGGGAGTAAAAGGAATACTTCTTATGAACAAAGATGAAGATGATTTTGATGAAATATTTAACAAACTGGCGGATTTGTTTTATTATATATCTGAGGTAATTTTAAATTTTAAAGCTAATTAATTTAAAAACTTAAATACAAAGAGGAGGAAAAATGAAATTTGCAAATATTATAGCAGGCCTGCTTGCAACAACGGTTTTATTTTGCGGATGTATAAAAGATAACAGCGCTGCAATAAAAGTTAATGACAGAATCATTACAAAATCAGAATTTTATGATGATTTTAATAAAATAAAAGAAACACAGCTTAAAAATCAGCCTGCAGAATTGAAATCAGATGACAGTTTTCTTGTTTTAAGCTTGAAAAGTAAATATGTAAATGATGTTATTTTCCGCGAACTTTTAGCGCAAGAATTTGAAAAAAGAAAAATTGAAGTTACTCAAAAAGAAATAGATGACAAAAAAGCGGAAATAGTTTCGCAAATCGGTGGAGAAGATAAATTCAAGAAACTTTTAAAAGAAAACGGAATTTCAAATCAAAGACTCCAAAAAGATTTAGCAAGCGAAGTTAAAACAATAAAACTTTTAGAACAATTAAACGCTCCTAAAATCAGCGAAAAAGATGCTCAAAAATACTATAACGACAACAAAGCACAGTTTAATATGCCGGAGCGTGTTTTAGTATCTCACATTTTAATTGATACAAACCCTGATAATATTAAAAGAAAAATAGTTGAAGCAGATAAAGACGTTAAACTATCAACTGCACAAATTGAAGAAAAAGTTAATCAAGAAGTTAAAAAACAAAAAGAAGTTTTAGCAAAAGCTTTAAAACAAGCAAAAGCAAACCCTGCTGATTTTGCAAAAGTTGCAAAAGAATTCTCTCAAGACGAAGGCAGCGCTCAAAACGGCGGAAGCTTAGGCTACATCGTAAAAGGTCAAACCGTACAGGAATTTGAAAAAGCAGCATTCAGCCAAAAAACAGGAACAGTTTCAGACCCTGTCACTTCGCAATTCGGTGAACATATAATATACGTTCAAGATAAAGCGGCAAAAGGCTTGATGCCTTATGATAAAGTTAAAAATGACATAATTAAAATGCTTGACGGACAAACAAAAGCGGCAACATTACAAAAATTTGCAACAGGATTAAAAGAAAAATCAACAATTGAATTTCCTGATGAAAGCTTAAATCCTGTTAATATCAACAAAAAAATAGATGAAGTTTTCCAAAAACAAATTCAAAGCTTCAAAGACAAACAAGTAAGCGAAGATAATAAAGAAACAAAAGAAACTAAAAAATAAAAACAAATAATCAAAAAACATAAACTTTAGCCGGTAACGGCTAAAGTTTTAAAATATTAAAAAGGAAAAATAAATTGACAAAAATATTAAAAAAAAATGAAATAATAAAACTAAGCGAAAAATTGAAAAAAGAAAATAAAACTCTTGTTTTTACAAACGGCTGTTTTGATATTCTGCACATCGGGCATGTCAGATATTTAAAAGAATCCAAAAAATTCGGAGATTTTTTAATTGTCGGTTTAAATTCAGATTCTTCCGTTAAAAAAATAAAAGGCGACACTCGTCCGATTAATAACGAGTCTGACAGGGCTGAACTTTTGAGCGAATTTAATTGCGTTGATTTTATTGTGATTTTTGATGAATCATCACCTAAAAAATTAATTGATGAAATTAAACCAAATATCTACACAAAAGGCGCGGATTATACTCTTGAAACTCTGCCTGAAAAAGATGTTGTTATAAAAAACAATATAAAAGTTGAATTTATTAAATTTGTCGAGGGAAAATCCACAACCAAGACTCTTAAAGCCCTGCAAAATTAAAAAAAATAAATCAAAAGTGAAAATATATAAAGTTTTTGTTAAAAAAATGGCATTTTTTCTTTTATTGTTATAAAATAGTCATACAAAACAAAGATTACGAGGGAGTGCCATTATGGGAGAAAAAAGATTCAGCCTTGAAGAATTATCTCAAATTGTAGGAGGTATTTTAACCAAGGCGCAAGATGCCGTCATTACAAAAGTTGCCCCGCCAAAATTAGCGGATGAAAACACTCTTGCACTTGCTATGAATGAAGAAGAGATTGAAAACATGGCTCAATCAAAAGCAAAAGCTGTTTTAGTTCCTTTAGGTGTTAATTTGGACGGAATTTCCACAATTGAAGTCGAAAGACCAAGACTGGCTTTTATGAAACTTTTAAATATTTTCTATATCGCCCCTGACACCCCAAGAAACATCCATCCGAGCGCAGTAATTGATCCTGAGGCAAAATTAGGCAACAATGTTTCAATCGGCGCAAACGTTTTTGTTTCAAAGGGTG
>CAPYQR010000151.1 GCA_948742005.1 uncultured bacterium | reverse complement strand
TCTATTTAACACCTAAATACTCTAAAATCCCCTCAACAATAGAATCAGCAATTTCTTCCTGTCTTTTTTTGGATTAATTGTGCTAAGATAAAATTAATGATAAAAATGTTAAACGAATCAAAAGATAAAAATTTATTCATAAAAACGAATCAAGACAACCCGATTAATCCAAAAATCGAGCGTATAGGCTTGTTAGACAGCGGGGTTGGGGGGTTGTCCGTTTTATCGCAGCTGTATAAAATTATGCCCGATAAAAATTATATATTTTTCGGCGATACAAAAAATCTTCCCTATGGAACAAAAACGGGAAAAGAAATTTTTAAATTTACAAAAGAAATTTTAGAGTTTTTTATTGCAAAAAATGTTAAAAATGCAATAATTGCCTGCAATACTACATCTGCTGTTGCGTATGATGAATTAAGGGAGTATTTTAAAAACAGAATAAAAATTTTCCCTTTGATTCAACTTTGTGCGCCTTGTGCGGTTGATAATCTTAAAGAAAATGACACTATTGCTGTTTTGGCAACAAAAGCAACGGTTAACTCGGGCAAATATAGAAGCGAAATTCATAAAATCAACAATAAAATTAATGTTCTGGAGCTTGATTGTACGGGTTTTGTGGAAATTGTCGAAAACAGATTATACAAAGAAGAATCTTCAATTGAACTTATAAAATCAAAGCTGGAAATTGCAAAAAAACATAATGCAAAAAAAATAATCCTTGGTTGTACCCATTATCCTTATTTGGAAAGTATTTTCAGAAAAATTTATGATGTTGAATATTTTAATCCTGCAGTTGAAATTGCAAAAATTGTCAAAAATGATATCAAAACACCTGATTCAAAGCATGCCGGTATAGATTTTTGTGTTTCCGGTGCACCTTTAGAGTTTAAATTAAGTGCAAAAATGTTTTTTGATATTAAATCTGATATTGAAGTTGTTGATTTATCTAAAAGTTTAGTTTAATTTTGGGGCATGTGAGCTGAATTTTTATCCTTTTTGTTAAGTTTTGTAACGAAATAAACAAAAACTGAAATTCGATACTTTTTATATACTTTATATATATGTAAGACACGAAGAAATCAAAAGGAGATAATAATATGTTTAACTTAATTTCTAACTTAGTAGCTTCTAAAGAAACTGAAACAGCAGGAACTATCGCTTCAACTAACACAAATACAAACAGCAATGCTTCAACTTGCGCATACACCGGTTCTTTCAACTGCGGTTCTTCATCTGCTTCTTCATCTTCTTCTTTTAGCGCTGTTGCATAAGGGAAAATCGGGGGAATAAAGAAAATGAGTGAATCAATTAAATATACAAATTTTTTCATAGGAACATTGGTAATATTATCCTGTACGTTATTAATCTGCACATTCGGCTATTTGAATACGGTAAATAATTACGAAAATATTACAAGAGTTGCACAATTGAATGTTTAAAAATAAAAATTAAATTAAAGAAATTATCTAAAAACATATTAAAACATAATAAAAATAAGGCTCAAGGCTACTGGACTTTTGAAGAATCTGCAAAATTTGCAGATTCTTTTTGTACTTATTTTATATTACGAACTTGCAAAATAATTTTGTAGCCTATATAATTTAGCATGTAATGTTTAGTATTATTTAATTGAGGTAAAAATGAGTACAGAAATTTTAGAAAAAGTTAAAAAAGTTGTAATAGACCAATTAAGCGTTGATGAAAGCTTAGTTACTCCGTCAGCTTCCTTTACTGCTGATCTTGGTGCTGATTCATTAGATACTGTTGAATTGGTTATGGCTTTTGAAGAAGCATTTGGCTGCGAAATTCCTGATGAAGATGCTGAAAAAATCGCAACAGTCCAAGATGCAGTTTCTTACATCGAAGCTCACCAATAAGCTTTTAAGCTTGCAAAAATATTTTTGCGTTAATTGCAAATGAGCATAGAAAATTTTTAAAAAGACTGCAAAAGTTCTGTTTTTGCAGTCTTTTTAAATTTAATTAAAAACCATTAAATTTTTTATTAATAGATTTGAGGAGAAATATGAACAAAAGACGTGTAGTCGTTACAGGAATCGGCTTGGTGAGTCCTTTTGGGTGTGGTGTTGAAAAATTTTGGCAATCAATAATTCAAGGAAAATCAGGCATTAAAACAATTACAAGAATGCCTCTTGAGGGACATTTGGTTACGTTTGGCGGCGAAGCAACAACTTTTGAAGATGAAGTTAAAGAAAAAGAACTTCTTGACCCGAAAGAAATGAAACGCATGGACAGATATACGCAATTTGCCTGTGTAGCATCAGATGAAGCAGTCAAAGATTCAAACCTTGATATATCAAAAGAAGACCCATACAGAGTAGGGGTTATTGTCGGTTCGGGTGCAGGCGGATTTGATACTTTTGAAAAGCAGCATAAAGCAATTATAGACAGAGGACCTACAAAATGTTCTCCTTTTACAATTCCGATGTTAATTGCAAACATGGCAGCAGGCAGGGTTTCTATGCGTCATGGTGCAAAAGGGTTGAATAAATCAGTTGTTACAGCATGTGCAACAAGTGCACATTGCGTTGGGGATGCTTATCGCTCAATTCAATATAATGATGCCGATGTAATTATCGCAGGTGGCGCTGAAGCTGTTATGACGCATATTGGAATAGGTGCTTTTACAACTGCAAGAACATTATCCAGAAGAAACGATGACCCTGAGCATGCTTCTCGTCCTTATGACAAAGACAGAGATGGTTTTGTTATGGGCGAGGGCGGAGCATGTTTAATTTTAGAAGAATTAGAGCATGCTAAAGCACGCGGAGCTAAAATTTATGCTGAAATTGTCGGCTATGGTCAAACAGCAGATGCTTATGATATGGTTGCACCCGACCCAACAGGCGCAGGAGCTGCAAAATCTATGGAGCTTACCGTAAAAGAGGCGCAAATAAGCCCTGATAAAGTCGGCTACATTAATGCTCACGGAACATCAACACATCTTGGCGACATTGCTGAATCACAAGCCATTGCTAAGGTTTTTGGAGATTTGGACAAAAATAAAAATTTAAAAGTTTCATCAACAAAATCAATGCATGGGCATATGATTGGCGCAACGGGAGCAACTGAATCAATTGTCTGTGTTAAAGTTTTAAATGAGGGTATAATTCCTCCGACAATTAACCTTGAAAACCAAGATGAGGAAGTTGCAAATCTTAATTATGTTCCAAATAAAGCAATAAAAGAAGATGTTGAGTATGCTTTGACTAATTCTTTTGGTTTTGGCGGGCAAAATGCTTCTTTATTGTTTAAAAAATATAAAGACTAATGTCGGAAAATAAAAGCGGCAGTTTTAATGATTGCCGCTTTCAATACATTTTTTATAGATGATATTTTTATTAATATCATATAATGCGGATAAAATTGTAGAAATTTCTTTATCTTTAAAGTTTGATTTTTTTAATTTTCTTATTTTTTCATCAATATCTAATCCCGCTTCATTAATTGAAGAAGAATTTTTTTCCAAGCTGATTTTGTGTAATAAAACTGCAATTTCGCCTTTTGGAGGGTTTAGTGTGTAATGATTTAATAAATTTTTTATTGAATCTTTTTTAATTTCTTCAAATTTCTTGGTTAATTCTCGTCCGATTGTAATTATTCTATTTGAATCTGATTCTATTATTATTTCAAGAGTTGAAACAAGTCTTTTTGGGCTTTCGTAAAAAATTAGGTTTTCGTGTTTGTTTTTTTCTGTTATTTCTTTAATTTTTTGCTTTGTTTTAGGTAAAAAACCGATAAATTTAAAATCTTCATCTTCCCTCTCGACTGACGACAGCAAAGCCGTAACGGCGAAGACGAGATTGTATTAAAAACATACAAAAAACTAAAATCCAAAATAAAAT
>CAPYQR010000150.1 GCA_948742005.1 uncultured bacterium | reverse complement strand
GATGAAAGTGATGATTGCATCTCTAAACGATTTGTTAGCTGAACTTGAAAAAGATGAATACTTGATTCAAGATTTAATAAATTGCGAAGTTTTTGACGAAAACAATGAAAAAATCGGCGAAGTTGTCAATATTTCAACAAATTCATCCCAAGACCTTTTAAATATCAAAAATTCTCTGGGTCAAGTCTCCCTTGTTCCTTTTGTTAATGAATTTTTCCCTGTTGTTGATATAAAAAATAAAAAAATTATAATAAAACCAATCGAAGGGCTTTTATCTTGATTTATGAAGTTATGACATTATTCCCAAATATAATTGAGAGTTATTGCGCAGAATCAATTACAAAACGCGGGATTGAAAACAAAATAATCGAAGTTAAAACGCATAATATCAGAAATTATTCAAAAAATAAACACAAAAAAACAGACGACACGCCCTATGGCGGCGGAGATGGCATGGTGATGATGTGCCAGCCTGTTTTCGATTGTTACCGCGCTATTGAAAAAAAAGAAAATTCTGAATTCATCATGCTGACTCCGCAAGGAGAAACTTTTAACCAAAATTTGGCAAAAGAATTATCGCACAAAGAACAAATAATCCTCCTTTGCGGACATTACGAGGGATTTGACGAAAGAATAAGATTAGGCTTGCATCCGAGGGAAATTTCAATCGGAGATTTTGTTTTAACGGGAGGAGAATTAGGCGCACTGGTTTTAATTGACAGCATTTCAAGAAACCTTAAAAATTACCCTGGAAAAAATGCTTCATCAGAATTTGATTCATATTCAAACGGATTAAAAGGACTTTTGGAATATCCGCACTACACAAAACCAAGAGAATTTGAGGGAATGAAAGTTCCTGAAGTATTATTAAATGGCAATCACAAAGAAATAGAAGAATTTAGAAAAAAAGAAAGCATAAAAAGAACAAAAACAAGGCGCCCTGATTTGTTGTTTTAAAAAATTCTTTTCTTGCCTGGACCACCACCCCTTTCGGTCAATCAAATAATATAATATCAACTACATAAAACCATTATAGCTTATCTTATAAGGTATTACCTAATTTTTGGCAAAATGTCAGGACATTTGTCCAATTTAAACGTCAAAAGCATCAAAAAACAAGGATTTTTAAAAATCAGAAAAATTGACTTTTAACTCTACCAATGAAATTCCAAAGGAACAGGGTCATATCCGCCCTTATGATAAGGGTGGCATCTTAAAATCCTTTTAACTCCAAGATAAACGCCTTTAAAAACCCCGAATCTTTCAATTGCTTCATAAGTATATTTTGAACAAGTCGGTTCATAAATACAAACAGAGGGCGTGTATTTTGAAAAAAAACGATAAATTGAAATTAATTTTAAAATCAATTTCTTAATCACATTTATTTCTTTCCATTAAGATTTTCTCAACTTTGCAAAAATCCTCAATTGTATCTATATCAATAACTCTGGGGGTAACATAAGCACAAGGATTATAGCCGATAAAATCTTTAGCTTCTTTTAAAATTTTAACAGGAAGCGCATAAAACGCACCGTTTTCACAAATCATTTTATAATGTTCGTCAATTTCCTGTCTGCGCGGACGAATCCTGAAATCATAAAGCGATTCAAGCTTATTATCATGCAAAATCCGCCATTTTGCATGGGTAAATCCGATATCAAAAGCCGAAAAACAACTGTCAAAACCCTCTTCATTCATTTTTTTAAAATAATATTCAAAAGCACAATCAATATAATCGCAATCTCTCAAAGGACAGGTCGGCTGTAAAAGAACAACAAAATCCGCATGATAATCTTCGCGCCTTTCCAATTCTTCAATAACATTCAACATAACAGGAGCAGTTTTTGTTTCATCTTGAGCCAAATAATCAGGGCGTTTCAGGGTTTGTGCACCATAGTTTTGTGCGATTTGCAAAATTTCATCATTCTCTGATGAGAGAATCGTTTTTGTTATATATTTCGAATTCAAGGAAGCTTCAATCGTATAGGCAATCAAAGGTTTATCAAGAATCGGTTTAATATTTTTTCTTTTAATTCCTTTTGAACCGCCGCGCGCGGGAATTATACTTAAAATTTCCATGACTTTTTTGCCTCGCTGACTAAAGATAAATTATAATCCAATTCATTTAAATATAGTTTCAAGTTTGTTTTGGTTTTTGCACAAATAAAGTTAATTTTTTCGTCACGTAATATCATCATAAAATTTGAATGCGGCGCAAAATTATCATCATCATATTTTACAAAAACATCCCCGACAAGAACACGTTCAAAAACATCAAGCCAATTAACATCAAAGCCTTTTGTAAAAAAATCAACGTTAATATCATCAAAGAAATTATTATAATTAATCAAATAAACACGATTTTTAGGAGTTATAATAAAATCAAACCCCAAAACACCGATATATTCTTCTCCTTGTGAATTCAGCACATTTATCGTCGGCAGGATAAATTCTTCTTCAATTTTTCTTTTTAAATTTTTATCAACAAAAGACGGATTAAAATATGCAATTTCATCTTGATATTTAGCACTTAACCCAATTGTTTTAGCGTTGTAGCCATCTGTTAAAACCCAGAAAGAAACATTTTTACCCTCGATATAATCTTCAATTATAACTTTTTTATTTCCACTTTTAAAAAGATTATCAATAATCCTTTGCGCTTCATTAAAAGTTTCGGCAAATTTTACCCCCTCGCGAAAAGTATGATTATCAGGCTTAATTGCCTGCGGAGTTGAAGAATTTTTAAAATAATCAAGTGCTAATTGCGGTTTTTCAATTATTTGAAATTTTGGTGTTGAAAATTTATTTTTATACATAAATTTTTTTGCACAAGTTTTTGATGCACAAATAGCGTTAGCTTCCTTAGAGGGGGCAAAAACGCTTGTGGTAAGATTTGAGATTTCTTCGCTTAAATTTGAATCAATATATTTATTTTCAGTCATTAAAACAAAATTAACGCTGTTAGCTTCAATAAAATCAATAATATCGGAATCTGTTTCAAAATCAATAAAATTTGGATAGTTTCTGATTGTTGAAAAAACAATATTTTCCTTACTTTTAGAAAATAAATTATAAAAACTTGAAGCGCTGTGGTTATTTCCCAGAATCAAAATTATCATAACTTTATTATATCATAATAACATGCTATAATTTAAAATATTTAACAAACAAGGAGTTTAAAACTTTGATGGACGATCAGGAAAAAGATAATTTTGATGATAATTCAATGTTTTATGAAAAAACATCAAATGAAAATGACACAGTTAACGATGCTGATAAAGCTGCTGAAGAAAATTCGCAGCAAGTCCAAAATACAGATGCAATAGAAAACATAAATACATCACAAGATGACACAAATTCCGCTTTAAAAAAATATATATTTCAAATCTCACGTGAATTTGTACCCATTATTGACTCAATGACGCTTGATGAAAGAGTCGCCTACATCAACGACTGTATTCAAACAAAATTAGACTGGGAAAAACAACAAACTGTAAAATCTAAAAAAATTCAGCTTGCTATTCACATTTTAATTTTTATAACTGTTTTTGCTTTGTGCACCCCTTTTGCAATTTACGGAGTAAACAAAGCAATTATGCTGACTTTTGAAAATTATAAATATTCACAGGAAAACTTTGAAAAGCTCTATAAACAACGCTTTGAAAAAGACAAAGCTTATATACGTTCTATTGAATATAACAAAAAACACTCAATTAAATAAGATTTTAAAAATAAACATTAAAAAATCCTGAACAGCTTTTGCCATTCAGGATTTTATTTATAGAATAAATCTTAATTATTCAATAATTTTATCAACGACACCAGCGCCGACTGTTCTTCCGCCTTCACGGATAGCGAATCTCATACCTTGTTCAATAGCAACAGGGTTGATTAATTCAACTTCCATTACAACGTTATCAC
>CAPYQR010000149.1 GCA_948742005.1 uncultured bacterium | reverse complement strand
ATGCAAATACAAATAAAGAAATTTACAAAAAAAATGAACTCAAACTTCTAAACCCTGCAAGCACCTTAAAACTGCTCTCTTTTGCAACAAGTTACAAGGTGTTGGGGGTGGATTATAAATTTGAAACAACTTTATATAAAATAAACAACGATCTTTATTTGAAACTCGGCGCAGACCCGCTTTTGTCTACTAATGATTTGGTAGAATTATTTAAAGAAGCGAAAAACAAGATAAATTTTGCAAAAATCAATAATTTTTATATTGATGATTCTATAATGAATAAATTTCTCCCCTATCCCTCGGGATGGATGCAGGATGACATCTGGCCTCATGCAAGATTGATTACACCTTATATTATTGATAATAATTATTCAAAAATCGCAATAAAACGCTCAAGTCTGGCAACAAAAATTGATATTTTACAGGATGATGAGTACAAATTGCCGATAATAAATGAACTTGAGCTTGATTTGGATAATTCTAAAGCTCAAGAAATCAATATTGAAAGATTATACGGAGAAAATTCATCAATTGTTAAATTTTCAGGAATAATTAATAAAGATGTTATCTTTGATTTACCTGTTTTAAAACCTGAAATCAATTTCAACATCAAACTAAACAAAGCCTTAAACAAAAATCAAATTAATTACACAAAAAAAATAACAGCAAAAAAATGTCCCAAAAACGCAGCTAAAATCGCCTCGGTTAATCATAATATTGAAGAAATTTCACTAAAAATTCTCCTCTCATCCGATTCTTTTACATCAGAAATTGTTTTCAGAACGGCAGCAGCAAAACACATCAACTATTCACATCCTGCAACTGCACAAGATGCTATTGATATGTTTTATGAAATCAACAAAACTCTTGATGACGAATACATAAAAATCGCAGATGGCTCAGGGGTTTCAAGATACAATTTAATAAGTGCTAAATCTGCTGTTCAAATTTTCAATAATCTTGATAAAGAAACAAATGTTTCAAAGCTAATGGCAAGCGCAAACCAAGGTACACTAAAAAACAGAATGTCTTTTTTAGAAAATAATTTAAAAGCAAAAACAGGAACTCTATCCAATATGTCTGCGCTAATCGGAACTTTAACAACAAAAAAGAATAAAAAGATAATTTTTTGTACAATTGTACAAAATTCAAGCAAACGCAAAGCTGTTTTGAAAAATTTTGAAAACGACCTTATAACAGCAATCTATAGAACTTATTAATTTAAAACAAACTATCTGTTTGTCAATTCTTCTACCTTGATTGAAATTTCTTTTATAATTTCGAGCAATTTTTCAGAAACAAAATCCTTGTTTTTGACAGAAGCGGATTTTATAAAGAAAAAGTTAGTTGAAGAATAATTTGCGCTGTATTCATTTTTTAATTTCAAAATCATTTCATAAATTTTTGTATCTAAATTTTGTTTTTCTTCGCACAAATAAACAAAAATTTCACACAATCTTAAATATGATTTTACTAAGTTTTTCTTGTTAAATTCTTTTTCAAATTTTGAAACAAGCTTTAACAGCTTTTTATATTTTTCACACAATAATCTTGTTTTATAAGGATAAATATTTTTGAAATATTGGTTTGTAATATTGTAGCCGATATCAAAGAGCTCTTGTTTTTTTTCTTTTGGAATCAAAAAATCAACAACAGAAACATTTGGCGTATCAATTTTAATATAATCAAATTTGTCTTTTTGTGAATAAAGATCGATTATATAATCTGTCGCAAAACCGCAAATGGCATTATAAACACGGTTCAAATACTCAATAGGATTAGAAAGTTTGCGAACGGTTTGATTATCTTCAAGACGAAATTCAATAATCCTTTCATCCAGATTTTTAATTGTGTTTGTCAATCTCCACAAAGGCGCGGATTTCAAAAGGTCGCCATCGACAACAAGCACATTATCAATTTCAATAGGCGAAAATAAACCCGGCATGGAAACACTTGCACGAACTGCCTGCGCAATTTCAAAATCAGGCGTTTGAAGATATGAAAATTCTTTATATTTCATATTTGTTAAATCAACGGAATAAATAAGCAGTTTCCGCTCAACATCAGCAAAAGTAACAGGTTTAATCTCGCCTTTAATATAAGCGTTTCCGTAGAATCTTTTTTCAATTTTTTCTTTTATCCAATCATAAAAAATATTACCCTTTGAAAGCGCAATTTCTTTTGTAATATCAATATTTATATCTTTAAAAAGGCTGAAACCTGTGCTTTCTAATAATTCATAAATTTCATCATAAGAATATCCGACAATCAATAAAGAAGCAAAAACAGCACCAATAGAGCTTCCTGCACACCCTGTCATAACTATGTTATTTTCAATCAAAGCTTTATAAGCCCCGCTGTATGCAAGCCCTCTTATTCCGCCGCCGCCAAAAATTATAAAATATTCATTTTTATTCATATTAATCCCGCTTATTCTTTTATTCCATAAATTCAGGTTTTAGACCATCATGGGTATAATTTTCCTGTTCAATCATCTCAAGACGTTTAATTTCGGCTTCATAGCTGTCTTTTAAATCAATAACGTTTTTAAGTGTTTCTCTGTCATTTTTAAACAATTTTTCCAAGCTTTCTCTAGTGGTTTGTGTTTTATTTTGCTTGTTTTTTTCCGCTTGAACCTCATTTAAAAGCTGCTGCATATTTTTCTTTGATAAAAATTTATTTTTATTTCTTAAAATAACAATCTCAACACGTCTGTTTTTTGCTTTGTTAACACTGTTTGTATTTTCGCTTGCAGGAACTGTATCTGCCAGACCGACACAGATAAAGACCTTAGGATTAAAGCTTTGGGTTGTAATTAAATGCCTGATAACAGCGGCAGCACGCGCAGAAGATAACTCCCAGTTTGATGGATATTTAACATTAGAAACAGGGTCAGAATCCGTATGACCTTCAACTTGAATAAAGTGTATAGAGAATTTTTGTTTAATTAACTTGCCGACAGTTTCGAGTGTTTTTAAAGTTTGCGGAACAATATCGGCAGAACCTGATAAAAACTGAACAGCATGATTATCAAGACGAATAACAAGTCCTCTTTCATCAATTTCGGCAGAAATTCCGGAGTCTTTCATTTTGTCGATTTTTTCTTTAATTTCTTCAAAAGAACTTTGCTCGTATTTTTGACTCATATATTCAAGCATAAGAGGGTTTGTTTGTCCGTCTTGACCGTCTAAAATTGAATCTTTGCCATCAAGTATGGTTTTATCGCTATTTTCAAAAATACTCTGACTGAAAGCTTTTCTTAACGCTTCTTCAATCCCTTTGAAAGAGTTGACGTCAGTTTGCGCTAAAGCATATAAAACAACAAATGTTGCAAACAGAAGCGTCATAAAATCAGCATAAGAAACTAAATAACGCTCCAGATTTTCATGTTCTTCAGGTGGTTTTTTTCTTGCCATTAAGCTTTAGCCTCGTTTTTAGCAGGTTTTTTATCAATTATATAACATTCAAGCTTGCGCTCTATTAAAGCAGGAGATTCGCCTGCCTGGATAGATAAAATCCCCTCAATCATTAATTCCATCGAAACAAAAACTTTTGCAAATTTACGTTTAGAACGTGTCGCATAAGGAATCATAAAAAGATTAGCCAAAACCAAACCATAGACCGTAGCAACAAACGCAACCGCAATCCCTGCGCCAAGTTTTGCGGGATCTGAAAGGTTTTGCATTACCTGAATCAAGCCTAAAACCGCCCCGATGATACCCAGAGTCGGAGAAAAACCGCCTGCAGATTCCATTAGTTTCGCCCCTGCAAGTATTTTTTCCTGATATTGTGCATAATGAGTTTCCATCATATCACGCACCAAAGTAGGATCAGCACCGTCTGCCACAGCTTCAAGACCAAGTTTTAAAAGAGGTTCAAGCGGAAAAAAACAAGCAAAATAAAACACAAACCACTAGAGAAAGC
>CAPYQR010000148.1 GCA_948742005.1 uncultured bacterium | reverse complement strand
GAATAGACCTGGCTGCCGTCATTAAGTTCGCTAAATGCTGTCGCTTCTAAATCTGCTTGTGATGTGTAGATGTACATGTCATCTTTTTGAAACATATAATAAATCCCGTCAGTTTTCCCCTCTTTTTCCATAATTGTAGTCAAACCGGGATATTTTTCGTAATTGTCTGTTATTTTTGTTATGGTTGAATTTTCATCATTTTCATCATAATAATAAGAATCAGAACCTAATTCAAAATTGAGTTTCGAATAGCCCTCGTCGCCTTTTAGCGCTGTAATTCTTGCATTTTTAGAAGTATAGGGATAAACCGTTGCAACGCTGTCTGTGTATTTTAGTTCAACGTTGTAATACCCTTCGTTTTCGCCGTCTAAAATTTTTGAAAAATTTTGAATTTCATACCCTTCATAAGTTGAATCTAATTTATAGACAGTTTTAACATATTCGTTAATGGATGGAGGTACAGGAACTTTTAAATCATTATATTTTTCATATAATCCGTTAACTTCGTTAGATAAAGCAGTTCTTGCCTGATTTATCTGCTGTCCTTGAAATTCTACATTACTTTTTCTCGCAGTTAAACCCAAAAAGCGAGCTTGACTTGCCGCTAAACCCATATTACATTCACCCTTTCCTTCGTATTTATGTTAATGTTTACGACATTTTTAAAATAATACTTTAGGATTATTAAATTTTTCGTTACAAATGTTAACATTTTGTCCTTTTTGTGCTATATTAAAGCTGATAAACCAATAAACAATTTAATGCCGTTTTTATAAAAGTCAAATTAAATTTAAAAAGGAATTTAAACTTTGAACTTAAAATTTATTGATAATCATATCCATGGAAGCTTTGGTTTTAATTTTAATTATGCAAATTATGATGAAATCAGGTTTGTATTAAAAGAGCTTTATAAAAAAAACATAAAAGGAATTTGTCCGACGCTTGTTGGAGATAAAACCAAAAATATCCAAAAACAACTTGCTCTTTTTAAAAAAATCAGAAGCGAACAGCTTGATTTTAAAAATCATGTTGATGAAAGTTTGATTTTGGGTGTTCATCTTGAGGGGAGTTTTTTAAGCCCTGATAAGGCAGGAATTCAAGATAAAAGCGTTTTTTTAAAGCCTGAGATAAATAATTTTAAAAACTTGGCAGCGGATTTTGAAGATATAATTAAAATCGTTACGATTGCGCCTGAAGAAGATGTTGATTTAATTGATTATTTGAATGAAAAAAATATAATAACTCAAGCAGGACACACAAAAGGCAGCAATTTTAAAAACACAAAAGGAATTACTCATCTTTTTAATGCAATGAATCCTATCCACCACAGAAACGCTTCAATTGCTTTATCGGCACTTGTTTGTGATGATATTTATTGCGAAGTTATTGCTGATTTAATACATCTTAATGAGGATATTTTAAAATTAATTTTGAAATCAAAGCCAAAAGATAAGATAATTTTAATCAGCGATTCCTTGCCCTCTTCAAACCTTGATAACAGCAAAGGAAACAGGGAAATTATTTTCTGTAATAAAAGAATTGATAAATTTGGAAAAGATGAAACAGGAGTGCTTGCAGGGTCGAATAAAACACTTGATGAAATTTGTTTAAATTTAATTGAAAAAAATATTTTTACAAAAGAAGAAATAAGACAATCTGCCTTTGAAAATCAAATCAAATATTTAGATATAAAGGCTAGGGAAATTGATATTTTAAATAGATGAAAAATATGCTAAACTTATTTTAGTGAAATATTTGAAAAAATTTAAAATTTTAGAAAAATAGAGGATAAAATGAATAGAAAAATCATATCAACATTCGCCTTAATTTTATCATTAAGTATTTGTACAGGGCTATGTGGCAAAATTGTAAATGCAGGCACTTTAATAGATGAGGATTGTGCGGTTAATAAAATTGCTTTTGCGCAAAAAATCGCCAAAACAAACACCAAACAAAATGTAAATAAAAAAACGCCTGTAAATAATCAAAAACAAATTAAAACAACCCCAAAAGCTCCTGCGGCGCTAAATTCTGCCTCTGTGCAAAATAAAACAATAATTCCGACAACATCTTTATATGTTGTTGCAAATCCTGATAAATTTTTAAATAAAACAATAAAAATGCAGGCAACTTTTGACAAATTTTCAACTCTTGGGCTGGATTATAAAAAAGCACTCCGTTCAAGCGAAGATTACATTGGAATTTTGATTCAAAGAGATGATGTAATAGATCATAATATTCCATTATCTGAAATGAAATTATTCTTACCAAAAACTTTAGCCGAAAAACATATCGACCTTGATACCGGAGATAAAATCGAAATAACAGCTAAAGAATTTTCAACAGCATTGGGAGACCCATGGTTGGATGTTGAAAATATTACAATAATAAAAAAAGTAAAACCCGTTGATGATAAAAATAAAAAATAATTAACACTACGTCAAGATAGGATAGCGAAAAGAAGTATTATGAGCGAAAATAAAAAATATTTAACAATCCATGGGCATTTTTATCAGCCGCCAAGAGAAAATCCTTGGATTGAAGAAGTTGAAATGCAGGACAGTGCGTATCCTGAGCATGATTGGAATGAAAAAATTTCTGCTCAATGTTATAGTCCTAATGCTGTTTCAAGAATGGTTAACAATAATAATCAAATTATTGAAATTTCAAATAATTATGAAAAAATCAGCTTTAACTTTGGTCCGACCTTATTAAGCTGGATGGAAAAATATGACAATTATGCTTATGAGCGCATAATTCAAGCCGACATTAATTCACGCAAACTCTACAACGGTCATGGCTGTGCTATTGCGCAGGTTTATAACCATATAATCATGCCTTTAGCTAACAGAAACGACAAAGTGACCCAGGTTGTCTGGGGGCTTAAGGATTTTGAAAAGCGCTTCGGCAGAAATTCAGAGGGAATTTGGCTTGCGGAAACTGCGGTTGATGCTCAAACGCTTGAAGTTCTAATAGAATGTGGGGTAAAATATACAATTTTATCTCCCCATCAGGCAAAATGTGTTAATAAAATCGGCGAGCATAACTGGCAGGATGTTTCTTGGGGTTCAATTGACCCGTCACAGCCTTATCGTTATTTTGTCGAGGGCTCAAATAAAGAAAAATATATCGATTTATTTTTCTATGACGGTTCAATTTCAAAATCTGTTGCGTTTGATAATTTATTGCAAGATGGTAAAAAGTTTGCCTACAGATTAAATGACGGCTATGTTGAATCAAGAAACAGAACCCAGATTGTAAATATTGCAACAGACGGAGAAAGCTACGGGCATCATACAAAATTCGGCGATATGGCTTTGGCATATATTGTTCAAATGGGAGCTTGTGAATTAGGTTTTGAAATTACAAATTACGCTGATTTTCTTGAAAAATATCCGCCTCAATATGAAGTTGACATAAAACCCGTTTCAGCTTGGAGCTGTGCACATGGTGTCGGCAGATGGCAGGAAGATTGCGGTTGTTCAACAGGGGCGCAGGCTCATTGGAATCAAAAATGGAGAAAACCTTTGCGCCAGGCGTTGGACTATCTTCGCGATGAATTAATTAAACTTTGTTCAATTCAAGGAACAAAATATTATCATGATTTTTGGGAAGCCAGAAATAACTACATTGATGTTATTTTAGACAGGAGAGAAGAATCAATTGATAAATTCCTTAAGGAAAACGCAAAAAAACAGCTTTCTTATCAAGGAAAAGTTAATGCGATTAAATTAATGGAAATCCAGCGTTTTTGCCAGCTGATGTATACAAGCTGCGGTTGGTTTTTTGCTGATATTTCAGGAATTGAAACAACGCAGATTCTAAAATACGCAGCACGTGCGATTGAACTTGCGGGCGATTTTACAAAAACAAATTATGAAAAAACATTTTTATCTGTCTTGCAAAAAGCAAAAAGTAATATTATTGAATTCGGCAGCGGAAAAGATATTTACAACAACTGGGTTAAGCCTTGCGCTATCGGCTT
>CAPYQR010000147.1 GCA_948742005.1 uncultured bacterium | reverse complement strand
CTAGAAATTAAGAAATAAAGGAGCGTTGTTATGAAAGAGGATTTACGGGTTGATTGATTCGGGTTTTAATTTAAAATTAAATTTCTTCATAAATCTTCCATATCTAACAAAGAGGAGTCTTCCTCCTGTGTGGTTGTGCCTCCAAACATGCTCGGAATTTCATAAGCTTGTTTTTCGTTTGTTGTTCGTATTTTTTCTATTTTATTTTGATAAGAATCTAGTATTTTCCCGACGGCAAAGCCGAACATCCAAGCACAAAGCGTAGCGGGAATTACTATTTTAAGCAGGAAAAACATACTGTATAGGTCAAATGACAGATTATTCAAAAGACACAAAAGCGATAAACCGATTATTGTGGTGGATGAAAAAAGTGATGATAAAAATTGTGAATAAATTATATTTTGACCTTGTTTAAACATTTTGTAATATTTTTCTAAATTATTTCGTCGTTTTTAGATTGTTCTTCCATTTTTACCTTGAAAGCATATTGAACAAGAACAACTCTGTCCATGTTTTCAAGATTTACAAATTTTCCAGATATTGTAAATTCTTTTTCATTTTGTCCGGTTTCATTAATTCTTATCAATCTTAAACCGCATTCAATTTTCATGTTGTTTGATAAATTAATTAAAATCGAATAGGTTTTATTGGTTTCTAATGGTGCTTTGGTGACCAGCTTGACTCCGCCTGCTGAAATATCTTCAACTTTTTTGACAAAATCTTCAGGTAAATCATTAAAAACAATACTTCCGTTTTCAAGATTAACACGCGAATATTCTCTTCTTTGGATTATGCTGTAATCATTTGTTAGCGCAAGATGAGCTGTGAAGTCGTCATTGATATCTGTTATTTTTGTTTCAAAATAAATTAAACCTATATTATTAACCCCGAAAACTTCAACATTTGAACCGGCAGTGTAATCGGCAAGTTCAGATTTATCGAGTAAATTAAGTTTTATTTTAATATTATCGTCGTTAATTTCAAGAAGTTCAAATTCGCCCGAACTTTTAAAGTTGTTAGGAATTATTTTAAAATCTTTTACATTATCGATTACATTTTTCATATTTTTTCCTTAATTGCTTAGCTCAAATAGAAGTTTTTACGCCATCTGTCCTAATGACACCCACAGATTTTGCTTTAACATTGTTTGTAACTTCATTATAAGACATAATTGTGATTTGTGGATAACTTCTTTCAATTAACCGTCTAAAAATCAACCTTATGGGTGAAGAACATAAAATAACAGGCTGATTTCCTGTCTGTTTGATTGCTTTTTCAAATTCGTAGTTCAAACTGTCGGTTAATTTTTTTACAAAATCAGGATTCAAAGTCAAACTTTCGCCATCAGGGTTTATTCCTCTGGCAATTTCTGCTTCTGTTTCCTGGGTCATTGTGATTACTAATAATTCTCCTGTGTCTGAAAGATTTTGCTTACAAATATTGCGCGCAAGCGATTGTCGAACTTGTTCGGTTAAAAAATTATAGTTTTTGTTGATTTTAAATTGCAGGCTTGTTGTTTCTAAAATTGTTTTTAAGTCGCGTACTGAAACTCTTTCTTTTAAAAGATTCTGCATAATTTGCTGGACATCCGCAGTTGTAAGTTCTTTCATTAAGTCATTAACGTAGGTTTCATTAACTTCTTTTTTGAGATTGTCAATCAATTGCTGTACATCGTTTCTTGTTAAAATTTCACTGGCATTCTTTTTGATTATTTCCGTTAAATGTGTTGAAATAACTGCGCTTGGCGAAACTACCGTATAGCCTGCAGCTTCTGCGTATTCTTTGTCTTTTTCTAAAATCCACAATGCGGGAAGATGGAATGCGGGTTCAATCGCACTGATTCCTGTGACATTAGGGTCATCTTCGCCTCCCATTGAGTTCATTGCAAGCTGTCTATCCGGGTAAACTTCTCCTGTTTCAACAGTTACACCTTTTAGTTTGATTTGATAAGTATTTGGAGGCAGTTGAAGATTATCTCTGACACGGATTGATGGCAGAACAATCCCTAGGTCGAGTGCTGTTTGACGTCTGATTTGCGAAATTCTGTCTAATAAATCTCCTCCTTTTTCAACGTCTAAAAGACCGACCAATCTGTAACCGATTTCGATTTCAAGAGTTTCAACAGCTAAAAGCTCTAAGACACTTTCTCTTGTTGCTTTTTTCTTCTTTTTGCCGATTTTTTCCGCCCTTTTTGCTTCTTTTTCCGCTTCTTTTGCTTTTTTTGCATTTTCAATTATATCTTTATGTTTTTTGTAAGCAAAACCGCCTGATAGCGCTGAAATTGCCAAAAAAGGAATGGTGGGCATGCCGGGAACTATCCCCATCAGCATCAATAATCCTGAAATAATCCCTAAGACTTTAGGATTTTGAAACATTTCAATTCTGATATCTTCAGAAAGTGAATTGTCAGACCCTGAAGCACGTGAAATTATTAAACCTGTTGCGGTTGAAATTACAAGAGCAGGAATTTGCGAAACCAAACCATCGCCTACGGTTAAAATTGTGTAGGTTGATAATGCTGCAGCAGGCTCCATTTTTAATTGTACAATTCCGATTATTAATCCGCCGACAATATTGATAACGGTAATAATAATGCCTGCCGTAGCATCACCTTTGACAAATTTTGAAGCACCATCCATTGTTCCGTAAAAATCAGCTTCTCTTAAAAGGTTTTTTCTTCTTTTTTTTGCTTCGTTTTCATCAATCAATCCCGAATTTAAATCAGCATCAATTGATAATTGTTTCCCCGGCATTGCATCTAATGTAAAACGTGCGGATACTTCAGCAACGCGTCCTGCGCCGCCTGTAATTACCATAAAGTTAATTATAACCAAAATTACAAATATAACCGCACCGACTACGTAATTTCCTCCGATTACAAATTGCCCGAAAGATTCAATAACACTTCCGGCGCTTGCATGAAGCAAAATTAATCTTGTTGATGTTACGTTTAATCCGAGGCGGAATAATGTCGCCATCAAAAGAATTGTTGGGAAACTTGAATATTCAAGAGGTTCTTTTGTATATAAACACACAAGCAAAATCAGAATAGAAAAAGAAATATTAAGAGTTAATAATAAATCCAAAAGCTGTGCGGGGATTGGAATTACCATCATTAAAACAATCGTTACAAGCCCGAGGGCAAGAACGATATCGTTATTTTTCAGTAATTGTTTAATTTTATCCAAAATTTCCCCGGAACATATTAATAATTACATTATAATTTAACGGCTTTTAAAAAGTCAAAAGTACTAAGTTTTTTAAAAAAATAAGTTTTAATGTTAATTTTTGTAACAATTTCCTCTTTTTTAAATTTGTTGATTTATTTTTTTTGCCGATACCTAAATTAATTACAAAGATTGCAGAATTGGAGGCAAAAATGTCATTAATCAACAACAATTACGCGAATATCGGCCATGTTAAGGTTGAAAAATGGGGTGAAAAGAAGCCCGACAACAACGAAGCTTTGAACAATGATTGCTATTGGAACATTGCATCAAATACTTTGGATGTCGGCGCAACAAATGAAGAAATTACACAAGTGATGAATGAAATGATTGAATTAAATGCTTCTGTTGATTCAAACGGCAATTTTGATACCAATTTGGAAGTTAATGATGTTATTTTGCTGCCGATGGAGCAAACAATTTCTCAAGCAGATAATGAAATTAAACAAGTTCTTGAAAGCAAGCAAACAAACGAGAATCAAAAAACAGAACTTATGAATTTAAAAAATTCATTGGAAGAACTTGGAGAGGAATATAATAAAAAAGATTCAATTAATGATGAACAAAAACAGCAATATCAAAAAATGCTTGATTCGATTGATAAGGAATTGGAAAATTTAACACAAAAAGAAGTAAAAATACCCCAAGAAGCTCAAGAGGCGCAAGAAACTTCCATAGAACAAAAAAATAATGATGAAATCAACAAAGAAAACGATGATACGATTAATTTATTGGCAAAAGAATTATATAATGCAACAGCAGGCAGGCTTGGTA
>CAPYQR010000146.1 GCA_948742005.1 uncultured bacterium | reverse complement strand
TATAGCCGCATCTAATCATGTCAGCGCAATAGACCCGTTTTTAGTAATCCATGCACTTCAAAGAAATATTGCTTATACGGCAAAAGTTGAGCTTTTTCAAAATAAAGCAGCGAGATTCTTCCTTGATCTTCTCGGCGCGTTTGCCGTAGACAGAGCAAAACTCTCCGTATCAACAATTAAAACCGTAATCGGCTTAAAGCAGACAAACTGGGTTTTAGGGATTTTTCCACAGGGCACAAGAGATAAAGACGGACACATGGAAACAATAAACAAAGGTTTTGCAAGTTTTGCAAAATCTTTAAAATGCGATATTTTGCCTGTTGCAATCACAGGAATGACAAAAGACGAACGCAAAGTTTTCAGAGGAAAAATGAAAATAAAAATAGGAAAACCGATTCCATATAACGATAATGTAGATGAGATGATGAAATTATGGAGTGAAAAAATAGCGGAATTATCAGAGGGGAGCATATAAATGAGCGTTAAAGAAATAAATTACGCTTCAAAAAAAGCAAAGGATTTTAATATTTTAACGCGTTTATATCAGTTCTACGCGCTTTATGTTTTATTTTTACCAATTTTTGGGCTGTTATTTTACAACTTTAAAGTAACGAAAAACAAAAAACTTGAAAAAAAACCCTATATAATCGCCCCGAATCATATTTCATATATCGATGTTTTTATTGTTAATTACGGTGTTAAAAGACCGCTTGCTTATATGGCAAAACAGGAATTATTCCAGCGGGGAACTTTTTTTAAAGATTATATAACACGAAACATCTCAAGATTGGGAGGATTTGCCGTCAACAGAGAAAAAGTCGGAATCTCAACAATTAAAACAACAAAAGAAGTTTTCAAAGCAAATTACAATCTTTGTATATTCCCGCAAGGTGGAATCAGAAAAAATAAAGTAATTGAAAAAATAAACCCCGGTTTTATTTATTTTGCAAAAACAAACAAAATTGACATAGTTCCCGTTGCGCTTTCAGGACTTGAAACATACAACTGGAGGGCATTCAGAAGACAAGAAGTCAACATTGCAATTGGCGAACCTATTTCTTATAAATTAAGCGAAGATGAAATAGTTAAAAAATGGTGCGGACAAATTTCCTCTATGACAGGATATGAAAACAAATGCATTTAATTGCAATTTAAATGCGCAATTTTTTAAATTCAGGTGTTTTATAAATCCGTATGACAATCAACCTATCAAATATAGCCCGCACAATCCATACTATAAATAATCCAAACCGCCCTTGGGGAGCATTGATTGTAGAAGTTCCGACAGATGTCGGCAGATCTTATCAAGGTTATAGAAGAGGCGGATTATTAGAATGTGCGGAAAAATTCAGAAAAGAAGTCATGGCAGCAGCCGTCTGGCTGCTGGGAATTCCTGCGTTCAAATCCCTCGGGGATAAATTTTGCGAAAAAATATTAAAACTTCCAATGAATATTGATTTTGCCCTTGATGATATCAAACAAGGCAACACGCCTGTTAAAGACAGTATTGAATTTTTAACAAAAAAAACAAAAGAAGAAGCGTTTGCATTTTTAGAAGAAAAAAAATTAAAAGATGACTTTTTTGATGCATCAGAACTTATTCAAAAATATTTTAAAAACGGAACTTCTGTTTTTGCAGGGCAAGATAGTGCAAAATTAATAAAAAATCTAAAAAATGCAAAAATAGCCACTTCAATCATTGCATTTTGTTTAAATGCTTTTGCATTAGGAGTAGCCCTGCCAAAAATCAACCAGGCATTAACCAGAAGAACAGTCAAGAAAATCGAAAAAGAAAACTCTAAAAATAAAACTCTAAAAGTTGATAATTTTAGCGAATACAGAAAAAAATTCACCCCGACAAACAACCAAAACCAATCATCAAAAGCGAACAATATTTCATACAAAGGCTCAATCTCCTTTTTCAAACACCCGCTTGCGGTTTTTACGGATGCTATTGAAAACAGCAATAATTTCAGATTAATAGCTCCGGATGCACCTATGATTGGCGGAAGAACGCTGACATCAAGAAACGGATATGAAGCATTGGAAAACGGAATTGTAGATGTTGCGGGAATTTTCTTGTATAATTATTGCTCTGATTTAATTCAAAAAATTGCACAAAATAAAACGAATAATCCGTCAATTTCTCCGACATTAAGCGAAATTACCGCAGCATTAGATGAAAACACAATTAAAAATGCAATTGAAAAATTAAAAGACAACGATAAAATTTTCAAAACACAAGACCTGCTGGGAAAACAAGCAGCGCAAGAAATCTACAAAATAGCAACATATGGAAAATATGGAAAAATTAATAAGCTGGTCAAAAAAGAAACGCTTGAGCGAATAGACGCGCAGCTTTGCGAATTTTTAAGAAAATTAGCAAAAGAAAATAAAGATTTATCAAAAGAAAATATATTAAAATTTACAAAAAATGTAAACAGCAAAAATGCAATGTTTTTAATTCTTGGGTCATTAACGGCAATTATAGGGCAAGCTTGGCTTGTTCCGAAATTTGCATATAAAGTTACCGAATTGTTAACAGGAAAGAATGAATTCAGCGGACTTGCACATTACGACAATAAAAAACAAAAATAGGTATTATTAAGTTTTGTAACAAAATAAACAAATTCTGAAATTCTATAATCTTTATATACTTTATATATATGTAAGCAGTTACAAAAGGAAAATAAAGATGAATTTAGAAATTACAAACGATTTTGATAAAAAATTAAATGAACTTTATTCTTCTAAAGTTACTGTAAATTTAGAATCTAAATCAACAATGAACGTTAATGAATTCTGGAGTTCAATGGAGCTTATTGCAGTTAACCACAAGGCTATGATTAACTTTAGAATCAATAAATAAGATTATTATAAACCCGAAAAAGGGTTTGAGGATTAGAGAGAGTAATAATAAATTTATTTTAAAATCTTAACTAACGTTAAGATTTTTCCATTTTTGCGCGTAATTTGAGAATAACGATTTTTTACTTCCGTAGATAAAAAAGAATTAACATCATATAAAACATTGGAGTTTTTGGAATAAATAAAAGATGATGAATTTTTATTTTTATTTTTCAAAATTATCGGAATTTTATACACCCCATTTTGATAATAATCCAAAAACAAACCCTCGCTTGATGCTATTAGAGAATTAAGGAGTTCGTTTTTTTCAATTTGATAATCGTTTAAAAAATAATTATTAATTTTTTTAAAAATCATTTTTTCGCGCTTTGTTAGCATATTTTTTTAAAATTTCATCAATTTTTAATTCGGTTTCATAAAAATTATCTTTTAAAATTAAAATTTCATTTTCAGATTTTTTATGAATATTTTTTTGAACTTTATGTGTTTTTTTTCCTAAAATTGCAATATTATTTGAGTCAAATTCTTCAATTTCATCATTTAAAGATATTTTTGGAGATTTTTGTTTTATAAAATAAATTGAATCAAAATCATTTAATATTATTTTATCAGATGAATTTACAAGTGTTTTTTTAAACAAATTTGTTTTCATAAATTCTACTCTGAAACTTTTAGCATAATCAGCACAGTTTTTATTTAATGTTTTATTTAATTTGTTTTTAAAATAAGGAAAATAAATAACATCGGGAATAAAAAACGGCTTATTAAAAGCAAAGATTATAGAATTTTTGTTCTTATAGATAATTTTTGAATCATTAATATTTAAAAAACCATTTTTAACTTCGATAATTTCTTGAAGCTTAATTCCAAAATTTTTATCTTTAAAAGGAATTACAATATTTTTAATATCATATAAATTATCAATATCAGCTGAAACATTTGACAAAAAAGATGATTCCGGGTTTTTTAGATAATAAAAATTAAAAGTTATATTGTTGTTATCAATTATTTTTTTAATTGATTCTAAATCAAGTCCAAATTTCCTCAAAACATCATAATCAAAATAAAGATAACTTGCAAAAGGATTTTTAGGAAACATTTTCCATCTTTTTATTAATTTTGAATTTAAAATTGAAGTTAGATATTTG
>CAPYQR010000145.1 GCA_948742005.1 uncultured bacterium | reverse complement strand
AACATGAGATTGAGCTTGCAAGGAAAAAGGCAGGGGAGTTGGGGATGGAGATTGATCTTAAAAAAAATCATTGCCCTGATTATTCACCTGTTAAAATTAAACAAGATATCAAAAATGAACTTCGCTTATCATATTTGAACAAGATTTCAAGGGGTGATACGACTTGCAAAGTGTTGTTTGATTCACCACAAATCGATTATAATGGCAATCTTTTAGGCTGTTGTTTTGTTATGCTTTCAAATTTTAATATTAACGTATTCAGACAAGGTTTATTAAATGCTTTAAATTCTCCAAATTATATTTATGCAAAGCATATGCTGACCAATTTGAAAATCGCGGCAAAAAAGAGTATTCCTTGTTCTGAGTGTAAAAAATATAAAACTTCTTTGGAATATATTATTCCCGTGGTTTTGGATTAAAATTGTACTTTATTTAAGGAACTCTTAAAATGCAAAGAAGAAATTTCATAAAAACCCTATCATACCTTACCTGCACAACCATACTAACCTCCGGCTGCAATAATTTTATACCACCAAATTCAACAACCCAAAAATCAAACCAATTTCAAGATTTACCCAAAGACTTCATAAAAAATCTGGAAAACGATAAATTCTACTACAAATCAAAAAAAGACCTGCCAAAATCAATCCGCCTTGAAGCCTGCTCACTCTGCCAACTCAACTGCCCTGCTTGCACAGTACGCAAACTTGAAAAAAACGCTCCCAAAAACTGGCTCGGTTATCTGAAATTCAAAGATTTTAAAAATTTTGTTGATGATAATGATTTTGAATCAATAGAACTATCAAACAACGGAGAAATATTCCTCAATCCCGAACTTGATAAAATTATCAAATACGCTCACAAAAAAAGAATAAAACTAACCGCATCAAACGGAGTAAACCTAAACACAGTATCTGAAAAAACTCTTGAAAACCTGGTTAAATACAAATTCAAAGCAATCACCGTATCAATAGACGGCGCAACACCCGAAACATACAAAATTTACAGAAGAGGCGGAGATTTTAATACAGTAATCAACAACATCAAAACAATAAACAAATTCAAAAAACAATACAACAGCGAATTCCCAAAACTAACCTGGCAATTCATCCTCTTTGGACACAATGAGCATGAGATTGAGCTTGCAAGGAAAAAGGCAGGGGAGTTGGGGATGATAATTAAATTTAGAAAAGCCTCTTATGATGAAACATATTCGCCTGTTAAAAATCCGAAACTTGTTTCAAAATTATCAGGAATTGATTTATTAAACGCAGATAAACAATATCTTGCCTGTAAAAAAATTTTTCAAGCTCCGCAAATTGATTATAACGGCAACCTTTTAGGCTGTTGTTTTATACGTTTAAATGCTTTTAAAGCCAATGCATTCAAACAAGACTTTTTAAGTGCTCTAAATTCTCCTGATTATATTTACGCAAAACACATGATGAGCGATTTTTCAATTCCTCCCAAAACAGGAATTCCCTGCACAACCTGTATAAACTATAAATTTATGAAAGAAAATAATTATCCTATTTCATAAAGTAAAATAAATGTGTGCTATAATTTCCATATAAAGGAACTGTTTTAAATGCAAAGACGTAATTTCATAAAAACCGCAATGTGCGTTGGAACAATAGGCTGTCTGGGTGCAATGACTCCTGTTTATAAAGATATTTACGAAGATTACCAACTAAAAAACGACAAATTTTATTATAAATCTAAAAAAGACCTGCCAAAAGTCGTCCGTTTGGAAGCCTGCTCGTTGTGCCAGCTGGATTGTCCTTGCTGCAAAGTAAGACAGCTGCAAAAAGATGCGCCTAAAGGCTGGCTTGGGTATTTAAAATTTGAAGATTTTAAAAATTTTGTTGATGATAATGATTTTGAAGAAATCATGCTTTCAAATAACGGTGAAATGTTTTTAAACCCTGATTTAGATAAAATTATGGAATATGCTTTTAAAAAAGGAGTTATGCTGAGCGCCGGCAACGGGGTTAATTTTAACACTGTATCTGAAAAAACATTAGAAAATCTTGTTAAATATAAATTCAGATTTCTTGCAATTGCAATTGATGGTGCAACGCCTGAAACTTATGCAATTTATCGAAAAGGCGGAGATTTAAATCAAGTTTTTCATAATATTGAAAGAGTTAATTATTACAAGAAAAAATACAATTCTTTCTACCCGAGATTAGTTTATCAATATATAATTTTCGGTCATAACGAACATGAAATCGAACTTGCGCAGAAAAAAGCAGAAGAGCTTGATATGAAATTTAAATTCAAAAAGAATTATGACCCAAATTATTCACCCGTTAAAAGTGAAAAAGCAAAAAAAATCGTAGATTCGCTCCCAAGGAGAAATCCCGATACAGATTGTGATATGTTATTCACAAATCCACAAATCGACTTTGATGGCAGTTTATTAGGCTGCTGCTCAATTCGTTACGGAAGTTTCGGGCATAATGTTTTTAAGTCAGGTTTGTTGAAAGCGCTTAATTCAAGAAATATAATTTATGCAAAACACATGCTGACGGATTTGTCTGTTCCTGCAAAAAAAGAAATTTTGTGCACAAATTGCTATATATACAAAACGCGCAGGAAAAATAATAAGGTTATGGTTATATAACGGTGTTCAAAATCAGATTGTGCTATAATTTCTATGTGGAGGAACTGTTTTAAAAATGCAAAGACGTAATTTTATTAAAACATTGTCTTGCTTTGCATGTGCAACTGCTTTTGCATCAGGATGCAGCAACCTTGCTTTTTTTGATTCAGGAGATTTGCCTGAAGATTTTTTAAAAAATATTAAAAACGATAAATTTTATTATAAATCAAAAGCTGAACTTCCAAAAAAAATCCGCCTTGAAATTTGTTCTTTGTGTCAGCTTAATTGCCCTGCCTGTACAATGCGCATGCTTGAAAAAACCGCCCCAAAAGACTGGCTCGGGTATCTTAAATTCAAAGATTTTAAAAATTTTGTTGATGATAATGATTTTGAAGTAATAGAAATATCAAATAACGGAGAAATTTTTTTAAATCCAGATTTGGATAAAATCATAGAATATTCATACAAAAAAGGAATAAAACTAACTGCATACAATGGTGTAAATTTAAATAGGGTTTCAGATAAGACTTTAGAAAACCTTGTAAAATATAAATTTGATAAAATAACAGTTTCGATAGACGGCGCAACACCTGAAACATATAAAATTTACAGAAGAGGCGGGGATTTGAATAAAGTGATTGATAATATTAAAAAAATTAATCATTACAAAGAAAAATACAATTCCCAATTTCCTGAATTAGAATGGCAATTTATCGTTTTTGGACATAATGAACATGAAATGGAATTGGCTGCAAAAAAAGCAAAAAGTTTAAAGATGAGCATAAAATACAGGAAAAACTATTGTCCCGGTTATTCTCCGATAAAAAATCTTAAAAAAAGCGAAGAATTGGCGCAAGTTGACTTAAAAAATATAGGCATAGTCCGTTCTTGCAAGACGATTGTAAATGCTCCGCAAATTGATTATAACGGAAGACTTCTTGGTTGTCATCGTGCAAAAATGTCGCATTTTAAAGCTAATGTTTTTAAACAGGGATTATTAAATGCACTAAATTCCCCTGATTTTATTTATGCAAAACATATGTTGAGCGATAAAAGATTTCTTCCTAAAGGAGGAATTCCTTGCAGTGCATGTTTAAAATACAAGCTTGCTCGTAAATCTGATATGCTGTCAGAGGATAATTTTATATAAAGGAACTGTTTTAAATGCAAAGACGTAATTTCATAAAAACCGCAATGTGCGTTGGAACAATAGGCTGCCTTGGCGCAATGACTCCTGTTTGTAAAGATATTTACGAAGATTACAAATTAAAAAACGACAAATTTTATTATAAATCCAAAAAAGATTTGCCGAAAATAGTCCGCCTTGAAGCTTGTTCGCTTTGTCAATTGGATTGTCCTGCATGCAATGTCAGATTGCTTGAAAAAGATGCCCCTAAGGATTGGCTCGGGTATCTTAAATTTAAAGATTTTAAAAAATTTGTTG
>CAPYQR010000144.1 GCA_948742005.1 uncultured bacterium | reverse complement strand
GGATATGTATTGGGGCGATATTACATCTGATGCTATTTGTTCAGGGTTAGAAAAAAAAGATTTTAAAGTTTTTTTAACAACAAGAAATGATGGAATTTTAGCAGGAAGCGATGTTTTTAAAAGAGTTTTTCAATTATTATGTGAAAATCAGGTAGAAGTTGAATTTTATTTTAATGATGGCGATAAAATAAAAAAAGGCGATAAAATCGCTAAGATTCAAGGTGAAGCAAGATTTGTTTTAACGGGAGAACGTCTGGCGCTTAATTTTGTTCAAAAAATGTCAGGAATCGCAACTTATACAAGAAAATTTAGTGAAAAAATTGAAAAATACGGAGTTAAAATCGTAGATACAAGAAAAAACACTCCGAATTTTAGATTATTTGAAAAATATAGCGTTAAAGTCGGCGGAAACTTCCTCCACAGGTTTAATTTATCTGATTGTGTTATGTTAAAAGATAATCATATTGCACTTTTTGAAAATTCAATAACAAAAGCGGTTGAAAAAGTCAGACAAACACTCTCCCATGCTCATAAGATTGAAGTGGAATGTGATACAAAAGAACAGGTATTGGAAGCACTGAAAAACAATGTCGAAATTATCATGCTTGATAATATGACATTAAACGAGATGAAAGAATGTGTAAAAATTATCAACAAGAAAGCAATTGTCGAAGCGTCAGGCTGTGTAACGCTAGAAAATGTTGAAGAAATTGCAAAGTGCGGCGTTGACATTATTTCAACAAGTGCAATTGTTACAAAAGCGCCAACGCTTGATCTTGCGTTTGATTATTCAGGAAATTAATCTTTTTTAGATGCTGAATTTGGTTTTCTGCCTCTGCTTGAAGTTTTTTTGATGTTTTCTTCCTGAACTTTTGCATCAATTTTTGTTGCTTTAACAATTTTTGTAATATAATCCATATAATCTTCTTGTTTGACTTTATTAACTTCAAGAAGCGCAAGGATTATTTTAACGCCGGATAAATTAAGTGCTAAATTTCTTGTTAAAAACAAGACAACTTTAGCTTTTTCAAGATCATTAATGCTGTAATGACGTCTGTTTTTAGTAGTACGATTCGGACAAAGAATACCCTCTTTGTCATATATTCTTAATGTTCTTTGATGAACTCCTAATGCTGCAGAAACAGCGCCGATTGGTAATATTGGAAAGTTTTTATCCAGTTCTTTTTTATTATTATTCATTGCAACAAATTCCTCGCAAATTCCTTAAATTCGTTAATTCCTATTTTATATTGTACCATATAAATCATAATTTGTTACTTTTTTTATTTCAACATTTACAATATCGCCCGGAGTTAAATATTCTTTTGTTTTGATGTAAACCAATCCGTCGACTTCGGGCGCATCTTTGTAGCTTCTTGCCGTTATTTTGCCATTTGAAAATATTTGCTCTATTATGCATGGAATTTTTTTTCCAATGTAACTTTTATTTACATTTAATGAAATTTCGCTTTGAAGCTTCATCAATTCTTTTTTTCTTTGATTTTTTAAGCTTTGTTTTATCTGCGGCTTTAAATTGTATGCATAGGTATTTTTTTCTCTTGAATATGCAAAAATGCCAACTTTATCAAACTTCATTTCTTTAATAAATTCTTTTAAATCTGTAAATTCTTCCTCGGTTTCACCGGGATATCCGACAATAAAAGTTGTTCTTATTGCAACATTTTTAATTTTTTTTCTTATTTTATTTATAAGGTTTCGATAATCAAGTGCAGGGCGCTTCATTCTTTTTAAAACTTCAATATTTGAATGCTGAAGCGGGATGTCTATATATTTAACAACTTTATCAAGATTATTTACAGCTTCTATTAATTCATCCGTAAAATTTGTCGGATAAGCATACATCAAGCGAATCCAGCTTAATTGTTCAATTTTGTTTAACTCTTTTAAAAGACTTGCAAGCATTGGTTTATGATAAATATCAATTCCGTAACTTGTTGTATCTTGTGCAATTAAAATTATTTCGCTTACGCCTTTTTTAGCTAAATCTTGCGCTTCAGATACAATATTTTCAATTTTTCTTGATTTGTATTTCCCGCGAAGCGATGGGATAACGCAATAACCGCAATTATAAAAACACCCTTCTGATATTTTGATATAAGAAGAAGAGCCAACGGTTATTTGTTCGCGTTTAATTTCTTCACAATAATGATACTGCGGTTTTTCTGAAACATTGTAATATTCTTCTTCTTCAAGCGCTTCAAGTATTTTGTCATATTCACAAACACCTATAAAATGCTTAACTTCAGGTAAAAGTGCTTTTAGTTCGTCTTTGTGCTTTTGAACAAGACAGCCTGTTAAAATTATTTTTTTGCCTTTTTCAATCATTTCCAAAATTGCTTTTACGCTTTCTTTTTCGGCATCCAGAATAAAAGAACAAGTATTAATTATAACAGTTCTGATATTTTCATCATCAGCATCAAGAGAGTATTTATAGCCGTTTTGAACCAAAAAACCAAGCATTAGCTCCATATCGATTAAATTTTTGGCACATCCGAATTGCAAAACGCCAATTGTTTCTTTTTTGTTAATCATTTTCAATTCCATAAATAAATTTTATAACAAATAACAATTACAAAGCAATTTTTTATTTTAAAAATACTTTATTAATATATGAATGGTATTTACGAATATAATAATTCAAATTTACGTTTTCCATCAGCCGCAGATATCGGCGGTAGGAGGCTTTTAAAGATGGGAGGATCATTAACGGCATATATAAACACAGGAAATGCTTATGATGATCATTATTATGTCGGCGGAAAAAGAAAATTCGCAAAGAAAAAAAGAAACGACTTTCCGATAAAAGATGTTTTAAAAGCAGGAATAATGAGCGCGGGGCTGATTTTTGGTGCTATATTTTTAACAAAAGGAAAAGTTAACTTTAAAAAAATAAATTTAGATGCATTAAATAATTTCAAAATACAAGGATTCCCGAATATTTTTGCAAAAATCAGGAATCCGTTTAAAAAACCTTAATTTTAATATTAAATCTTAATTTATTTTATTATGATTTTGAAAATTTTTGTGCCTTTGTGCTTTTTTTCGCGCATTTCTTGCATAATTTTTTCAAATTCAATTTTTTGTTCGGGGGTTAAAACGCTTTCAAAGTTTTTTCTGTTTTCTTCTCTGATTGCCTTTGCTTTTTGCGCTAATAAAGCAAGTTTTGCTTTGGATGCTGATGTTCTGATGTCGGCTTGATATTTTGGGATTCCTGTCAAATAAACGTTTCTTATTTCTCTTTGTTCTTTTTTCATCTCATTAAAGATTTTTTGGAGTTCTTTTTGATTTTTCTTTTTGTCTTTTGCAATTTTTGTTTTTTGTTCATCTGTTAAATTAAGCCTTTTAGCAATCATTTCATCAAATTTCTTGATTCTTTGCTCATGCTCTTGTTTTGATATTGGTTTCATTTTTCCGTAGTGCATTTGTTGAGCGTCTGCACTTAAATTTATAAAAAATAGTCCTGAAATTAAAATAAATAATAATTTTGTTTTCATATTTTTTCTTCTCCTAATAAAAATTGTAGTTTTTCTTTTAATATTTTGCGCGCGTAATTAATTCTTGATTTGACCGTTCCTTGAGGTATATTTAACTTTTTTGAAATTTCATCGTAGCTTAAGTCTTCAAATTCATATAAAATTATTACTTTTTTGTATTTTAAAGGCAGTGAATATACCTCTTTTAATATTATTTTTTGTCTTTCAAGGCTTGAATAAATTTTTTCCGGTTCATATTTTGAACCTGCTCCTATCATTGCTTCTTTGCAAAAAGACGTCAGGTTTTCTTTTTTAAAAGCGGCACTTTTAAGATAATCTCTGCAAATATTTGCAGCAATTGCACAAATCCATTGGCTGAATTTATTTTGTTCTTTATATTTATCAAGATTTTTATAAGTTTTTATATAAATTTCCTGCTCAATATCTTCATCAAACCTGCCTGTAAATTTTTTTATTATGGATTGAATTTTTTGGCGGTTTTTTTCAATTATATTTTTCAATTTCCCAACCTTTAATAATTTAATCCATATTCATCATTTAAAAA
>CAPYQR010000143.1 GCA_948742005.1 uncultured bacterium | reverse complement strand
GACATTGCACCGCGCGTTTTAAACTTAGAGATTTGATTTACGCTGTTTTTTCTTTGTTTTTTGAGTTCTTTTTCGGATTTTGATTGAAGTTTTTTGCTTTCTTTTCTTTGGGATAAAACATTGTTTGCATAAGTCAAAAAGTTTTTATATTCATTACAGTTATAACCCGCTTTTGCTTTTTGAGGATATGCATAAACGGTGTAATCATAAATATTCATTGCTCTATCTGCATTTGCAGGTTTTCCCAAAACCGCATTCCAGGCAGTTTGGGTTTGTTTTGTTAAAACAACAATTCCCGAAAGCGGATTATATCCGGCATTTGCCATTAAATTAACCGCGATTACGTCTGCTTCTTTTTCTTGCTTTGTTTGAGCAATATTTTCAACAATTCCGCTTGCAGGGTCATTTGATTGATTTGTGCCAACAACAGAGGAGATTAATTTTCCTTTTGAAGCATGTCCTGCAATAATATGCCCTAGCTCGTTTGCAATAACATAAGCTGTTTCATTATCATTTCCTGCATATTTTAAGTCATTGTTTGAAATACTCAGGATTCTGTCTTGTGCAAAGGTTGAATTATCAACTTCTTTTGAAGTAACTTCAAATTTAACATCGCTGATGCTTATTCCGTTTTTGGTTAATAATGTCTGTGCTATTGAATCAACTTTTGTTTCCGGTTTATACGAAGCTGCGAAACTTTCAAGAGTTAAAGCTAAAAAGGCAAATAAGATTAATATTTTTTTCATAAAAACTCCTCCTATAATCACTAACATTATTAGAAAATAGAGGAATTGTCAATTTAAGATTAAAAAAGTTTAAGATTTTTACGCATCGACTTCAATTTTAATTTTAGATATTTCTTCATCTTGCGAAACATCCTGCAATTTTGAATAAGGATTTTTAGAATTGCTTGTCTGTCTTTGTTTTTCGCAATATCTTAAATATTCTTCATAGGTAACTTTGCCATCACGGTTTAAATCCATGTTTTTATCATAAGATTCCTCGCCCTCGCGTGCGTATATTATCTGATTTTCATTTTTTTTATCAGATTCAGAATCATCTGCATTTTTATTCAGAGCTTTTGCCGTTTGAATCAGTTCCATTAATTCTAATCTTTCCTTAAGCCCCATTTGTTTTTCATCACAATATTGTTTAAATTCATCATGTGTCACAATCCCGTCATTATCAATATCCATGTCGGGAATATATCCTGCCTCGCCTTTTTTTACAAGAGGAGAATCATTTTTAAAAGTCTTTGAGGATTTTGCAAAAGAATTTGCAATTGAATCAGATTCAAATCCGTTTGAAACATCAGAAAGCATAAAACATCCCTTTTTATTGCTTTGTTATTATATTTTAATACCACAAATTATAGCTTTTATATCTTAATTTTAACCAATTTTTTATTTTTTTCAACTTGTTAAATAAAATATACAATTTGCTTGATGAAATTAAACAATGTATTATAAAAATATAGTAGATGAAAGAGTTTTGTGAATTGTTTAATTTAGATTTTTATGAACAAAAAGAAGATAAAATAGTTAAGGTTTATACGCTAATAAAAATTGCAACAATTATTGTAGCAATTGTTGCGATGATTTTTATAAATCATATTCTAAAAAACCAGCGTGATACTGCCGAAAAATATTTAGAACAAAGCGTTATACAGACAGCATCAAACCTAAGAGGAAGAATTACGGCATCAATAGGCGAATTAAATACAATTTCAGCAAAGCTTGCCGTACAAACAGACAAATATAATGATGAAGAAATTTCTAATTTTTTACTTGCCCATATTTCTGATTACAATTTCCACAGACTGGTTTTCGCTTATCCAAACGGGAAAACAATTCGCGTTCAAAAACGCATTGGAAAACTAAAATCCACAGATTGGTCAAAAGATGAAAGATTTTTAAGAGCAATTTCGGGTGTTTCTGTTTTTGCCGAAACAAAATTAAGTAATGACACACCTGAAAAATACGTAAATGAATACGGAGCTCCAATCTATGGTAAAAATGGAAAAATAATAGGCATCTTAGGCGCACAAGTTTATGCTGATGATTATTTAAGAATTCTGGGATATAACAATTATAACAAACAAGGCTTTTCATACATTATAGATAAAAAAGGCAATTTCTTAATCAAACCGTTAAGAGATAAAGAGAAAAACAAAAATTTCTTTGACAGAAACATAAATTTCCACAAAAAAACAAAAAAAGAAATTTTAAATTATTTGGAAGATGAAGACAAAGGCACATTTGCATATACATACAACGGACAAAAATATATTGCATCTTTTGCAATGATTGACACTACAGAGCGTTATGTTATGACTATAGTTCCTTTAAATGTTTTAACGCTTCATGTAAACAGATTGCTATTGGGGTTAATTATTATTATATTTTTCATTAGTGCCCTTTTGCTTACTCTTTTATATTACAGCAACAATCTCTTAAGACGCCATGAGGATATTATTTATGAAATTGCTTTTACTGATAAAATCACAAAGCAGGACAACAGAAACAAATTTGTTCTAAAAGCAAGAGAATTACTGGATAAAAACCTTAATAAAAAATATGCGCTGATTAGTGTTGAAATAACAAAATTTAAAGCAATAAATGAACTTATAGGGATGGAAAATGCAGATAAAATTTTAAAAGATTTTAACGAAATATTAAACAACAACATCACCCCGTTTAGCACCTGCGCAAGGGATCATGGTTCAACCTTTACGATTCTTTACGAATATGACAGGGAAGAATTTATTTCTAAATATTTTGTTAACAAGATTCTTGATGATGCTGCAGCTTATAACAAAAATTTTATGAAGCAAATTGCAAAAAATATTGGCGTAATTTTAAATTCTAAATTAAAACTTGCTTTTGGCGTATATTTAATTAAAGACCGCACAATTTCAATAGATCAGATGTATGAAAAGGCAAACATCGCAAAGCGTTCATTAACAGATGATATTAAAAATATCTGCAAATTTTATGATGAAAATCTAAGAACACAGATTTTAGAAGAAAAAGCTATTGAAGATGAAATGTATCAAGCTCTTGAAGCAAAAAATTTTCAAATGTATCTGCAGCCAAAATTTAATCTACAGACAAAAGAACTCGCAGGCGCAGAGGCTCTTGTAAGATGGATACATCCCGAAAAAGGCATGATTGCACCGGGTTATTTTATTCCTCTTTTTGAAAAGAACGGATTTGTAACAGAAGTAGATAAATATATCTGGAAACAGGCTTGTGAATTTTTATCGCAAAGAAAAAAAGAAAACACAAAACTATTCCCAATTTCTGTTAATGTTTCAAGAGTACATATGGAAAATGATGCCTTTATAGATGAGCTGATTTTGCTAACAAAAAAATATGAAATTGATGCAAAATATTTAGAATTAGAAGTTACGGAATCTGCCTGCTTCAACAATGAAAAACGTTTCAAAGAAACAATCTGTACCTTAAAAAAACTCGGTTTTACGGTTTCTATGGATGATTTTGGCACAGGATATTCTTCTTTAAATATGCTGAGAAATCTACCGATTGATGTTTTGAAGCTGGATAGAGGCTTCATAAAAGATACTGTTCAAGACAAAAAAGGACAGATAGTCACAAAAAGCATTATTGAAATGGCAAACAAGCTCAATATGATAACCGTTGCAGAAGGAATCGAAACAGAAGAACAAGCAGAATTCCTAAAAAGCATAGGCTGCAAAATAGTACAAGGTTTTCTTTACGGAAAGCCTGTTGATGCCGAAAGCTTTAGGGAATGTTTTATGGGGAAAATTAATTAAATATCTGGTGTTTTAAGTATTCAAGGCACTTGTCTCAAAAATTAAAAATTGATATTTGGCAAAACCTTGCTTTAAAAGAATTTTATTCCTATTTTAAATTTTAAAATAACAGTGAATTTCATATTTTGATGTTGTGTAAATTTCATTTTAAATTATGCATCATAATAATTTTCAATATATTCTCTTTGCTTTACTCTTTCTTTTTCTTTATTTTGATATTCAATGTTTTTATTAATATAATTTTTATGTTCAATAAAACTAATTCCTTGTATTAATTCGCGCAACTCATATAAAAATTTAATCTTTTCATCAATTAAAGGTATTTGACTTCCGCTCCAAGAATCATTCCACGTAAAAAGCGGAATTTGTTTAAATGTTTCAAAATCAATATTGTTTTTTAAAAGTAT
>CAPYQR010000142.1:417-4287 GCA_948742005.1 uncultured bacterium | reverse complement strand
CGTCTTGTTTCATTGTATCAATTATATCATCGGCTAAACCTCTGATGTGGGTAGTTGTGCCGTTTTTTGTAATATCTTTTCCGCCTAATTTATCAATAATTTTAGTCGTCATTCCGTAATAAAGTGCGATATTAGCAACACCTGTTGCAGCACCTGCAGGAACGAGGAATTTTTTGTCTTCTTTTGAAGTGTTTTTATCTGTTCCTGCAGCAAAAGTGTTGCTTATTGCTGCAAAAACCATGCCTAGTGCGTTTAAGACAAGTAAAGTTTTTCCTGCTTTTGAAGGGTCGGGGTTAAAGTTGTTTAAAAAGGAAGAGAAGCTTTGCATTATTTAACCTCCCTTGAAGCGTTTTTCGGGGGAAAATGTTTATCGGCAAAATTTGTCATTGATTTATTGATTTTATTAATAAAAGGAGCATCAATTAAGAAGTTTGTGACTGTCATAATACAAATTGCGAGAGCTCCGCCTATGTTTTTGCCCCAGGCTTTGAATTGTTCTGATCTTTGGTAAAGATTTGTTTTGTCTTTTGCTCCTTGTGCAAACATTTCGCCGATTTTGCCTCCTGCCTTGCTGACAAGTAAGGTAGCAAGAGCGATACAGGCAGTTCTTATGATGACACCCGTGATTGTTCCGCCGATTGATTGTGCGCAGGTTCTGATTGCTTGAACACGCGAGCTTTGGTTGGTTCTTCCGTCTTTTTCTTTTGTGATTTTGGTAATTGCCTTTCCGATTCCGATATCCATAGCAGGGCCTATTGTTGCTTCAGAACCGGACATTACAACTTTTTGTGCAACAACGGATGAACTTGCAAGACTTGCAATTGCAAGAGGATGTTTTGCTGCAAATTTTACAATCGTATCGGTTATTTTACCTTTAAATTGCGGTTGTTTTGAATAATTTGTTTGTTGTTTAATGCTGTTTAGTTTCATAGATTCTCTTTTTTATAAACCCAAATTTACTAACGAACGTGAAAAATAAAATTTGTTATAAAAATTGAAATTTTTTACAAATTTTTACACATTTTTTGCTGTATTGCTTCTCCAATTGTCAGGTGAAATTTTTGCAATATAATTATTATAACAAAAAATGTTGAAAATTAAATATTATAGGATATTAAGAATATGCAAAGACAAAATCAGAATAATCAAATTAAACCGTTAATAAAGCCTTATTTTTACGATATTACCTTGAGAGACGGTAATCAATCTTTAAAAAAGCCATGGAATTTAGAAGAAAAATTATTAATTTTTGATAAAATTACTGCTCTTAATATTCCTGCGGTTGAAATTGGTTTTCCTGCTTCTTCACAGATGGATTATGAGTCTTGTGTTGAATTGACTAAAAGAGCGAAAGATGTAAAACTTTCGGTTCTTGCGCGTGCCCATAAAAATGATATTGAAAGAGCACTTTGTGCAATTAAAGATGCCAAAAATTCGCGATTACATACTTTTATTACTTTGTCGCCTTTTCACATGGAGCATGTTTTAAGCAAAAAGCCAAAAGATGTTGCACAAATTGCAATTGATGCTGTTGAATATGCAAAAAAGAATATTGTTAATCCAAATTGCGACATTGAATTTTCTGTTGAACATTTTGGCGATTGTGAAGAAAATATTGATTTTGTTATTGAAGTTTTGAAAGAGATTGTTTCAAAAGGCGCTTCAACGATTAATCTTCCAAATACTGTTGAAAGATATCGTCCGTATCGTGTTATTAATTTGATGAAAAAAGTTAAATCAGCTTTGCCTGATAATGTTATTATTTCGGTTCATAATCATAATGATTTAGGCATGGCAACAGCAACTACCGTTGAGGCTTATTTTAACGGGGCGGTTCAATTGGAATGTTGTTTGAACGGGCTTGGCGAGCGTGCGGGTAATACGGACTTTGCGCAAGTTGCAACGGTTTTGAACAATAATGGAGTTGAAACGGGAATTGATTTAGAAAAAATTTATGAAACCGCTTTGACTGTTTCTCAAATGTCCAAAGTAAAAATTTACGAAAAAGCGCCGTTGATTGGGGCTGAATCTTTAGCACACCGTTCGGGAATTCATCAAGATGGTGCTATTAAAACAAAAGATATGGAATTTGGTGCTTATAGACCTATAAATCCTGCAATTATCGGCAGATATGATGATGAAAAAATTGGTTTTACTTCTCAAAGCGGAAAAACAGCAATTTATGATATTATTAAAGCGCTTAAATATCCGATTACGATTCAAGAATCGGTTTATTTAACTCCTATTGCAAAGCAAATGGCTGAATCCAAGGGTGAGCTTGCAAATGAAGAAATTTTGGAATTATATTTTGATAAAATTTGCAACATTAAAGGTGCTTTTGAATTAATTTCCTTTAAACCTATAGAAAAAGGCGTTTACGATCTTTTCTTTAATTTCAAAGGAGAAAGAAAAGAGGTTATCGGAACGGGAAATGGTCCTATTGATGCTTGTTTAAACGGTTTGTTAAAATTAGGATTTGATAAATTAAAATTATCATACTATAAACAATATTCGCTTGACAGTGATACAAAAGGTTCCGGTGCAAGCGCTATGAGTGCAGTTTCAATGCTTGATGAAAAAAATAATGAAATAATAGGGCGTGCAATTGATTCATCTACTGCGCAGGCAAACGTTAAAGCTATTTTTAATGCCTTGAATCAGGTTTATTGATATTTATAAGATAACATCATACCTGTTCCTAAGGGAAGAATTTGTGATTGATAGTTTTTATTATTAAAAAGTTCTTCAACGTAAGGTTTTACTTTTTCATAATGTGAAATTATGTTGTCGGCTAAAATTACGGCGTTCGGTGTTAATATTTTGTCGATAAGTTTAAAATATTCAATATATTCTTTTTTGTTTGCATCAATAAAGACAAAATCAAACCTTTCGCGTTTGTTTTGAGTGATTTCATCGGCTAAATCTTCTAAGACAATAATTGCTGAACCTATTTTAGGCTCAACTTTTACATCAGGAGCACACAGAGCAAAATTTTTCCTTGCGCTGCTTTGTCTTTTTTCCCAAAATTCAATTGTTGTCAGCTTGCCTTTTGTTTTTTCAAGTGCTTTTAAAATCCAAATTCCGCTATAACCGTTTGAAGTTCCGATTTCAAGGATGTTTTTTGCATTTTTTATTTTAATTAATGAATTAAGAAAATTTGCGCTTTCTCTATCTAAATTCCAAAATTCGCACCTTGTTTTTTCAAGATTTGAGAGGATATTTTCTGTTTTGTTATCAAAAAAAATATTGTTTAATGTTTGTGTCTGCATAATTATAGATTAGGTGTTTTGTCTAAAAGAATGATATTTGCAACATCGATATAAGATTCTTGTTTTCTTACGAGTTTCATTGTTTCAAGGTTGTATAACAGATAGTTGTTTGAATTAATTCCTGTAATTAAAAGGTTTGGAGAGGTTTGGTTTGCATTTTCGTTTTTGACGATAGTTAAATTAGAATAAAATCCGTTTCCGTCAGAGATTTTTTGTCTTGAAACGATTTTATTTTCAATTGTATCAAAAACATCTAAATATCCCTCTTTAGAGCAGAGAATGAAAATTTTCGTTCCGAACATAACAGCATCCGTCGGTTTTATATCAAGGTCAATAACGTCTAATTGCTTTGCTAAAGCTTTGTCAAAAATAGTAAGCTGGTTATCTGTTCTTGAGATTGCGTAGATGTTTGCAATGTCTGATAAGATTTTTGAAACATTATGAATTGTTCCCATTGGCTGAACAATATATTCGCCATCGTTTTTGGTTACATTATAAATTTTTGCCGCAAATTCATCATAAAAAGATAATGATTCATCCATTGGATTGTATGAAATTTTTGCAGGTTTCTGGTTGAGTTTTATGACTTGTTTTAGCTGCA
>CAPYQR010000142.1:0-407 GCA_948742005.1 uncultured bacterium | reverse complement strand
ATTCATATCAATAACATAGATTGAATTTGAAGAGCTTGATGAAACGTATGCAATATTGTCTTTTTCGTTTAAAATACCGTCAGATACTTTTCCCTCAAGTTCAATTGTTGCAATTGTGCGCTCGTCTTTAAGGTCGATTATTTCGGCGTTTTTCCCTGACCAATAGAGTACAAGGGCTGTTTGATTATCTTTGCTTGCAAGAATTTTTAAAGGCATTGAGGATAATTTAAGTTCATATAATGGTTTTTTAGAGGTTGTATCATAAACTTCAATAAATTTTGAATTTCTTGGGTTAATTAGGATTTTTTTGTTTCTAAAGTCAGCTGTTGCAATAAATTCGTCATTTTTAACAACGGGGTTATAAGGATTTTTTATTTTTTCTTTTTCTTCTTCATTAAGACTTAAGC
>CAPYQR010000141.1 GCA_948742005.1 uncultured bacterium | reverse complement strand
CAACAATAAAGCTCAATTAAACGAACTTTTGTCACTATTAAGCGAAATAAATACACAATCAAATGTCAGTGTAAGCGAACTTAAGACAATTTTGGAACAGCTGGCTTCAAAAGAAAATAAAATTAATTTAATTACTAATTCTTCAAGCTCCGATTTTACGCATCTTTTAAATTGCCTTGGGGTAAATTTTTCATTGTTTAGTTCGGACAAAAAGCTTAATGTTGTTCCGTTTTTAGGTTTAACAAACCTTTTTGCCTGTACAAATTGCGATGAAGAATATTTCGACAAAGAAAATTTCTCAAAAACCTTAATTGCACAATGTCCAAAATGCAAAAGCCCAATGTTTCCAAATCTTTTTGCACTTTGCGATAACTCATCCGAAATTAACATTTCATATTATAACTGTGCACTGACTTCCCTTGCAAATTCTGATGTATGGCTCATTATCCACCCCGGTGTGAATAATAAAACAGAACTCGATATGCTTAAAACCGCACTTGAATTAAGCAAGGAAGAAAAAGAAATTTTTATTGTCGATAAGGATATAAATATTCGTGAAAACTGCAAAAAAATGTTCCAACAAATCAAAAAAGATACCAAAATCAATATTCAAATAAGCGCAATTGAAGATTTCTTCAACACTATGCGATATTAATCACAAAAGGTGTATTTTGAAAAAAAGTTACACAACAGATGCTATAAACCTCAAAAGCTACCCGCTGAACGACAACGACAGCATAGTTGTCATGTTTTCAAAAACAAAAGGCTTGATAAGCGCGGTAGCTAAAAGTGCAAAAAGCCCAAAATCCAAACTTGGCGCAAGAATTCAGATGTTTATTGCAAACACGCTTATGCTTTTTGAGGGAAGAAATTTAGACACAATATCACAAGCGCAAAGCATTAATACCTTTTCAAAAATCCGCTGTGATATTGATAAAATGTCTTATTCAATGTATATTTCAGAAATAATCAACACTTTCTGCTCCAAACAATACAACAAAGACGAAAACCCGCAAATTATTTATAATTTGATTTATGATTCATACAATAAAATTGCAAATTCCAAAACAAAAGAAGAAATAATCCTGACAACATTAAAGTTTCAATTAAAAATAATGAATACTCTGGGCTGGGGGCTGGATTTTGAAACTTGCACCTTGTGTCAAAAAAATTTGGTTTGCGATATTTTCTATTCTCAAAGCTGCAACGGGTTTTTGTGCGAAGAATGCGCGAAAACAAAAACAATTAATTCAAATCTTAAAATCAATCGTAAAATTAAAGAATTTTTAAACGAAATGTTAAAAATTGAAATTAATCAAGAATCAAAATACGATTCTTTAATCAATCTTGTGTTTTTAGAAAAATGTTTTCAATTTATGAAAAGATATATAGAAAATATCTCTCACAAAAAAACAAAAATCTTTGAAGTAATGGATTCAATAAAATGAACAAAATCCTTGCAATAATGCCCGTAAGTATCGGGGGAAGATTAAAAACATCAAGTTTTATTGACGGATTCAGGCAAAACGGGTTTGAAGTTTTTATTTATGATGAATTAGAGAAAGAAAAAAACGGCACTGTTAAAAAGTTTGAAAATATCAATTACGACTATTTAATCGGTTACGATTTTTCGCCAATTAAATTCAAAATCGACAACAATCTAAAAACCCCTGCAATTGCTTATTTTTCGGATGATATAAGAAAAAAGACTTCAGGAATCGGGTTTGAGGAATATTTTAAATATATTAAAAACGAAGATATTTTTGTTTTTTATTGGGATAGGGAATTAACAAAACGCGAAAATTTCAGGTTGTTTTACCAGCCTCATTTTGTAAATTGTGAAATTTATAAGGATTTTGCAGCTCCCCAAAACGATGTTCTTTTTATGGGCAGATTAGATACGGATTTAAGACTTGAAACATATCTTGAATTGTTTAAAAAGCTGAATAATTCTTCTTATTGCGCAAGCTTCCAGTGGTTTGCAATTGAAAAACATTACAAAAACGCACTTGAAAGATGCAAATCAGAAATTGATAAAAACATTATAAAATCAACTTATCAAGGTTTTATTGATAATGAAAAAGCTATGGCACGCGCAATCAATAATTCTAAAATAGTTTATAACATCAACGCGCAAGGAATTTCCTCACTCAATTACAGAACGATTCAAACTCTCGCCTGCAAAAGGCTTATTATTTCAGACGAGCGCGAGGAATTAGATTTATTTAACAATATTATCCCGACTTATCAAAATATTGATGATTTAGCACAAAAAATTAAATTCTTCCTTGAAAACAAAGAAGAATATGAAAAAATTGTTGAAAAGAGTTATGATTTAATAAGACGAAACCATAACTCATATATTTGCGTTAAAAATATGTTAAAAAAATTAACTCAAAAATAGTCAATATGTAAAACTGCTGGAATTATAGCAATTTTTTTCCTTAAAATTTATTCTAATTCCTAATACGATAATTGTTTTGTGCACTTTATCAATAGAATCTTTAATTGAAAATACTTTAGATAAAAAGCTTTCTTTGCGTTTTTTCTTAAGTTTTAACATTAAACAAGGAACAACAAAATCTCCGCCATACAAATGATATAAAATGCAACTTCTATGTTGACCGTCAAGAATTATGTTATCAAAAGTCAATATTGGAATATGCAACCGGTCAAAGGAATTTTCTTGAACGCTTTTTATTAATTTCTCAAATCTTTCAATATTATCAGCTTTTTCTTCTCTGCAATATTCCGACTCGTCAATTTTACCTTTTAAATATAAGTAAGGATGAACTTCATTAATTTTGTAAATTCTTTTATTTCTATATCTTTTGATATCTTTTAACTTGATATTTTAATTTTATATTCCAAAATAAAACTGTTATCGCAAAGCGAAGTAAAAAAATCAGAATTAATTTTAAATCTGTCGTCTTTTAAAAGTACATCAGGTTCTATATATTTTTTAAAATTTACCAAAACATTTCCTTAAATTGTTAAATCCCGACAAAATCATAATATCAAAAAAAACAAACAATCAAAGTTTAATATTATTCAATGAATATACAGACTTTATGCAATTAAATCATAAAGTCTGTATAATGCAATCTTTAAACCAAAATAAAAAACTAAGCATCTTGATTTTTTTGTTTATCAATCATTCCTTGAATTTTGCCAATTAGTTCTTCGCCTTTTTTAGCCATATCATTGCTGATTGATTCTGCTTTTTCCTGAATTTCCTTAACTGTGCTTGCAGCTTTATCGTAAGCTTTTTGGGAAGATTCTTTAATCATTTCTCTTGTTTCTTCGCCACTGCGCGGTGCTAACAAAATTCCCGCAACAGCACCTACTACGCCGCCTATAACAAAACCTGCAATAAATTTTCCTGCTGACATATTTATTTTCCTTTCTTATTTTTTGAATAATCCAAGCCCAAAAGAAACTCCTTTTAAAATCCCTTGGGTGAAACCTTTGATTTTACCTCCGAGACAAGTTGACAACCCGATTAGGGAGGCAATATTTGCTTTTGAATTGGTAAATTTTTCATCTGCACTATTTGCAATTGAATTAATTGACTTTGCAGCTTCTTTCAATTCTTTAAGCGTGGGTTCAATTTCCTGTTGGACACTTGTTGCAATTATGTTTGCATTATCGCTTAATTTAGTAACACTAATTACAAGCTTGCAGACAAAAACCGTCAAAACAACAAGACAAACAACCGTTGTGAACATTAATATTGAAAAACTGACATTAGCATCAACCATAAAAACCTACATTTCATCAACATTTGTTTCATTATTTTTTGCTTTTGCCATTTGTTTGGCTTTAAGGTAATCGTTGAATTTTGAATAAGAATCTTCAATTTTTTCCTTAGAACGCTTAATCGCGCACATTGCTTGTTCTTTTGCTTTCAAGACTTCAGGGGAATATTTTTCTTTTAATTCATCAATCGCTTCTTTTAATTCTTGTCTTGATTCTGCCCCCGGCTTAGGTGCTAGCAATACACCCGCAACAAGCCCCCCGACGACACCCGCCAAGATTCCCATTGCAAAACAAAAAGAACTGTCTTCTTTTCTACACATATTTTCTCCTTTAAATAATTATATGTAATTATAGCACTTTTTAAACAAACTTTAAAGTAGAGAAAAGTTTAATAAAAAAATAAAAAATACTTGCAAAACAAAAAATTTTTTGATATATTTAAAAAGTACCTTTTAAAGGTCAAAATTAAATAAAAATTTACGCTAATTAATCCTCAGTAGCTCAATGGCGGAGCAACCGGCTGTTAACCGGTAGGTTGTT
>CAPYQR010000140.1 GCA_948742005.1 uncultured bacterium | reverse complement strand
TATGGAATCCGCGTTTGTAAATCAGGTTTTGCAACAAATGTTGATGAAGCAATCCAAATCGGAAATAATATCGGCTATCCTGTTGTTATGAAAATGACTTCAAAAACCACATCTCACAAAACAGATGTCGGCGGAGTGCGCGTGAATATACAAGATGCAGAACAATTAAGAGCAGAATACAACGATTTAATTGAAAAATTAAAAGAAAAAGGATTATTAGACGGTTTAGAGGGTGTAATAATTCAAGAAATGGTCAAAGGAAACCGTGAAATGGTTGCAGGTATTGCAACTGACCCGCAATATGGTCCTATGATGATGTTCGGCTTAGGCGGTGTATTTATTGAAGTTATGAAAGATGTAACATTCAGAATTGCACCTTTAAGCGATGTTGATGCTGACGAAATGATTAAATCAGTTAAAGCATACAAACTCTTAGAGGGTGCAAGAGGAACAACACCAGCTAAAATGGAACAAATCAAAGAAACATTATTAAGATTATCGCAGCTTGTCAATGATTTTCCGTTTATCGATGAATTAGACATCAATCCTCTGTTAATCAGCGAAAAAACAGGCGAGGGAATTGCGGTTGATGGCAGAATAAAAGTCAGAATGGAAGAAGCGCTTGATGCTTTGAGCTCTCAAGGATGTTCTTGCGGCTCTTGCGCAGGATGCTGTCATTAATTTGAATAATTAATAAAAAATAACAGCTTGCAAAATAACTTTGCAAGCTGTTATTTAATTATTTAGAAACAATACAATCAACTACTTTAAACTTTTTAATGTAAAACCAGAAGCTGTATAAAACAGAAACAAATAATGATACAAACCCGCCAATTATTGAACCGATAATTGAACCTGAAACAGTCTGAAGAATTACTTGAGCTAAGATAGAAAAAATTAAAATCAAAAAAGCACAAGAATCAAGATATTTATAGCAATCTTTAAAAATAGAAAGTGCATTTTCACTTTCCCGATAATAATATGCTTGAAACATTAAAATTAAATAAGGATACAAAAGAAGAACCCAAACAAGAGTCACAATTGCATAAACCATAAAAAATACAGGATTATGCGGAAGCTTTGATAACAGAGCCATTGCTGCTGCTTTATCATATAAACCATAAAATCCGAAAGCAAAAGCAGGCAGAAAAGGAAGAAATGCAATTAAAGAAGTTTTCAAAAGAAAAAGAATCAAGCCTTTTTCATCTCTTTTTATTTCATTCAAATAGCAATTTAGCGGTTTCAGTTCGTTTTGTTTTGCAAAGTTGAAAACAGCATGATTTATCGTATAATTAATAAAACAAATTTTCCAGAAAGCATAAGCAAAAAGCACAAAGGAAACCAAAAAAGCAACTAAAACTATTGCAATTGTTCCGAATGTAAATTCCAAACTTCCCTGCATTGCCTTTGTATAAGGTAAATGATTCATTAGCAAAGTACCCAGAGCAACAATCATAGCAAACACAAAAAAACTCGCAAACAACAACAAAACAGGAATAATCATCAATGCAAGATAATCAATCCAATAACGTTTAAAAAAACTTGCCCCGAGCTTTAAAATAATGTTAAATTTTTCCATTAGTTCTTTAATTCCTTTTTGACATATAATATTAATAATAAATATTTTAAACATTTGATACAATCATGGATATAAACGAATTATTCAAAAGCTTTAATAAAAACGACTTTTATTCAAAGATTAACCTGCATATTCATTCCAATATTTCAGATGGAATATGCGGGTTTGATGACATTATCCTGCAGGCAAAAAAATTGAATATGAAGTATATCTCAATAACTGACCATAATTCAATTCAAGGTTATAAAAATTCAAAATTCAAAAATGACCCGATTTTAATCAAGGGAGTTGAATTTGATTGTTTTTATAAAATGTCATTATTACACATTTTAGGCTATGGAATAGATGTTGAAAACAAAGATTTAAACGCACTTTGCGCCAAAAGCGAAAAAGAACAGAAAAATGATATTATTCGGCTTTTTAAATCACGTCATCCCAAAGATGTAATCAATGCAATCCATTCCTCGGGCGGAATTGCGGTTTTAGCACATCCTTGCTGCTGTAATGTTTTAAGTTTGGATAATTTTGTTTATAATTTAAAAAATTTAGGACTGGATGGAATAGAAACAATTTATCCTTATGACAGATTCAGGGGGATTTTGAAATTTTCCTCCAAAAAGCTTCCGATAAAATTAGCCCAAAAATACAACCTTATTGAAACAGGAGGCTCAGACGAGCATAAGAGTCTTGAAAATCATATTAATTAAATTATAAGCCGATTTTTTCATTTAATTTAAAATAATCAATTAATTTATAAATAGAAATAATTTCTTTTGTCATTTTTGAAAATTGACTGTAATCATTAAAAGATTTAAATAAAGACACAGGTTCAAAAAGATTTTGATATGAATGAAGTCCGATTACAAGAGAATCGTCATAAAAAGCACAGGAAACATCCTTAATAAAGAAAGCAGCTTGGACATTTTTAATTCTTTCCATGAAACTTGCCGTAATTAAATATCTTGCTTCAATTTCATCTGTTGTAAAAACATCAAATTTCTTTTCAAATTCAACATCTTCAAGAGTTGTGCGTTTTAAAGCGCTATCATGAATAAAATGTAAAAAATTATCAGGTTTTATTATTGTGTTTCCTTTAAAATTTTTATTCATCTTAAGCTTAATAACAACACCTTTAAATTCAATGTTTTTTCTTCTTTGGACGCCATCTTTTGTTCTTACTGTTTTAACGGTGTAGGATTCAAGCTCGCAAATAGAAAAAGGAACATTATCAAAACTTCCCGTAAAAACATCATCATATTTAAAACAAGAAGATGAATCGGTATAAAAAAGATTAGAATCTGCTAAAAAGTTATCTGTTTGAGGATTATAAAAATCATCAAACCATTTCAAATCATCAAAACATTCACAAAAAGCAAGCATTATTGACCTTTTGACAGTTTTTTTAAAATCAAAAACTTTAAATATTTGATAAATAATGACAATTAAAGCAGCTATTGCTGTTATTCTTGAAATAATTTCGATTTGAGAAAAAAATAAACCAATAAAAAAGGTAATCAACGTGATTCCAATAGCACAAAGCACCACTACCAAGGTTTTTAATAAAATTTTTTTTCGTTCTTGTTCAAATCCTAATAAAGATGGTAAAATTTGAGATTTATATTTTTGTACTATTTTTGCACTTGCTTGATTAATTTTGTTCAATTCTACAATTCCCGTTTAAAATATTATTTTAAAAATTCGGAAGCGCTAATCGGCGCTCTGTGTGATTCTTCTATTTCAAAATACGGCTGACGTTCAATATGCATTAATGATGCAAAAATTGAACTGGGGAAAATATCAACAGCATTATTTAATTCATTGACTGCGGCATTATAAAATCTTCTTGCGGCGCAAATATGTTCTTCAACTTCGTTATATGTCTGCATTGCGGTTATCATTGTTTGGTCGGATTTTAATTGCGGATAATTTTCAACTGCAACCATAAGCTGACCCATTTTACCTTGAATCAAACTGTCAAGTTCACCTTTTTTAGCCAAATTTTCAAAAGACGAAGGAATCTTTACCGCTTGAGTCCTTAAGCGGGTAATTTCTTCTAATAATGATTTTTCATGTTCCATAAATTTATTTGCAATTGTTAAAATATTTGGAATTAAATCATATCTTTTCTTTAAATGGACATCAATGCCCGAAAAAGCTTCTTGAACTTTATTTTTGCATATAATCAATTTTTGATATGTTGAATATATTGATAATAAAATCAACAACAAGCCTATAATTAAAAGCACAATGTTGCCCGCAGCATTCATTCCGACTGCTGTCAGAATTATACCTACAATCATCAATAGTATAGAACCGCTCATGTTTAAAACTCCTATCAACTTTTCCTTTTTTATATTTTACTTAATTTCTTTATATAATGATGAATATTTCAAATAATACTCATCAGGATTTTCTTTTGCCGCATTGATCGTATGTTCGATTTCTACAAATTTTTGAGCCAAAACAGGGTCAAATTGAGAACCTGCACACTTTTTAATTTCTTCAATTGCAACTTCATGACTTAATGCTTTTCGATAAGAACGTGTTGATGTCATAGCATCATAAGTATCAGCAATTGCAATAATTCTTGCGCTGTAGGGGATATCTTCACCTGCAAGGTTATCCGGATATCCTCTTCCATCCCATCTTTCATGGTGGTGTTTTATTCCCGGGGCAATATTTTCAAGTTTTTTAATGCTTGAAATTAATTTTTCTGAATTACTTGGGTGAGATT
>CAPYQR010000139.1 GCA_948742005.1 uncultured bacterium | reverse complement strand
AATTAAAAACCATCTCATTTTCCGATGCAAACTTAGAAGAAATCACAGGCGCAAACGCCGCCAAAAACACGGAAATCGCAACAAGACTAAACAAAAGTTCAAGCATTGAAAAGGCTTTTGTGTTTTGCGGTTTTATTGAAATTTTATTTGTTTTTTTAAACTTTTTCATTTTTGATTTTCAGTTTCTTGCAGTCAGAATAAATTAGTAGATTGAATATCAATTAACCATTACATATGTGTAATGAATTAAAATAATAATAGCATTATCATTACATATATGCAACAAAAAAAATTTAAAAACCTTAAAATCCTTGCCACGCGTATCAAAAAGCTTAGATTGGAAAAATCAAAATCTTTAAATAAATTTGTTTTTTCACGCGGCAATATTACCTCAGCAACCTGGTCAAGAGTTGAAAATGCGCTTGTTGACGTTAAATTTTCAACTTTAATTGAGATAAGTGCCATGCTTGACATTAATCTTGAGGAACTTTTTCGGGGGTTGGATTTGGATTATTCTGATAATTATAATTAAAAAAAATCCAAAGGAAACCCTTGGATTAATGCTATAAATCTGCATATGGAGGAAGGAGTGGAAAAGAGAACAACTTGTAGTTAATTAATGCCACGTGGGTTTGTTTGTTTAACTTTAGTTTTGTAAAAATGTTAAAAAATATTAAGTTACGATAAAAAATCCAATAAACATCTGCCATATTTTTTAGATTTTATAATTTTTAAATTTAAATTGTTATCTTTGATTATTTTTTCAAGCTCAATATTTCTTTGATTATCTGATTCAATGATAATTATTCCGTTTTCATCAAGAAATTCGGCTGCTTTTTTGATAATTAAAGAATAATCCTTGCTCCAGGGGGGATCAAGATAGATTATTTCAAATTTTTTATCTGTTTTGAAATTGAGTGCGTTTTTTTGCAAGATATTAAAATCAGGATTTATATCATTGTTCTGATTTGCTGCAGGGGTTAGTTTTTTGTAATTTTTCTTAATAATTTCAACTGTTTTTTTATCAATTTCTAATGCTAAAACATTAAATCCTCTTGAATAGGCTTCAAGCGCCATAAGCCCCGAGCCTGAAAACATATCAAGGAAAGTTTTGTTTTTTAGTTCATATTGGACTAAAATGTTAAAAACGCTTTGTCTTACTTTGTTTAAAGTCGGTCTTGCGCTTTTTGGAACTTCAATTTTAATGCCTTTAAATTGCCCGCCTGTCAGATTCAAAAAATATCTCCTTTATTTAAGATTAATTTATCATGAAAAAAATTGTAGTAATAGGCGGAGGTGCAGCCGGAGCTAAAGCTGCATCAAAAGCCAAAAGATTAAATAATAAAAATTATGTTGAAATGTATATTGAAAATGAAGAAATATCTTATTCTTTATGCGGTTTACCTTATTATATCGGTGGCAGTGTGCCGGATATTGATAAATTAAGGGTAAGAAGCAGGGAGGAATTTTTAAAAAACGGAATTGAAGTTTATTTTAATTCAACTTTGCAGGAGATTTATCCTGAGGAAAAATGCGTTTTGATTAATGGAAATCATATTTTTTATGATGAATTAATTTTAGCACTCGGCGCACATGTTAATGTCCCGAAGATTGAACATATTTGCGCGCATAATATTTTTACTTTGCATAGTTTGAAATCAGGTGTTGATATAAGAAATCAAATGTTGAAATCACAAAAAGTTCTTATAGTTGGCGGCGGATATATCGCGATTGAGCTTTGTGAAAGCTTTGTACAAAACGGGCTTGAAGTTACTATTGTTGAAATCAATCCTTATATTGCAAATGATTTTGATGATGATTTTTCACGTTTGGTTCAAGATTTAATTGTTTCAAAATGCGCTTCTAAAGTTAATATAATTTGTGATGACAAAGTGACAAAAATTAATATCGATGAACAAAGCACCTTTAAAAGCGCGGTAACGGAAAAAGGGGTTGAGATAACTGCTGATTTTTGCGTACTTTGTACAGGCACAAAACCAAACACAGAAATCGCCATGCGCGCGGGTGTTAAAATTGGCTCAACAGGGGCAATTCAAGTTGATAACAAAATGAGAACAAATATTGAAAATATCTATGCTTGCGGTGATTGTTGTGAAAAATATTCTTCAATCACAAAAGAGCCTGTTTATATCGGACTTGGAACAATTGCAAATAAAGAAGGCAGAGTTGCTGCGATTAATGCTGTTGGAGAAGAATACGAGATTTTTGACGGCATTTTAGGTTCAACAATTACAAGATTTTTCGATTATACAATTTCAAAAACAGGTTTATCTTATAAAAAAGCAAAAAAACTCGGAACAAATATTAATATTGAACCGATTTATGCAAATATTACCAAAAAAGACAAAGCAGGCTATATGCCAAATGCTAATCAATTAACAATTAAGCTTGTTGCGGATAAAAGAAGCGGTGAAATTCTCGGCGCTCAAGCAATCGGGCTTGCGGGAAATGTTGCTCAAAGAATAAATACGATAACATCTGCTCTTAAAACCCGTGCAACAATCGACCAGCTTTTACATCTTGATTTGCCTTATGCACCGCCTTATTCAAGTTCAATAGATCCGATTTTGACTGCTGCGTATAAATTAAAAGAATTAATGGCGCAATAAAAATTGGTTTATGATATATTTTTCTTATGAAAAATATTATTATAATTTCAGGAAAACAATACAGCGGCAAAGATACTTTAGCAAAAATTCTTCTTGAAAAATTAAATTCAAAAAATCTCGGCTTTAAAAGAATCGGCATTGGAGATGCTATTAAAATTGAATACGGAAAGAAAAATAATTTATCATTTGAAGAAATTGAAAAAAATAAACATCTGTACAGAAACGATTTAATTAATCTTGGAAATTGGGGAAGAAATAAAAATAAAAATTATTGGCTTGAAAATTTATCAAAGTTCAATAGAATAATTGTTCCTGATATCAGGGTAAGAGATGAAATTGAATTTTTTAAAAATTTAAAAGATAAAAATATCTTGCTTGTCCGTGTTAATGCTTCTTTTGAAGCAAGAAGCAAAAGAGGAATCATTACAAACTCCGATGATAATACGGAAATTGAACTTGATAATTACCCTGATTGGGATATTATAGTTGGGCTTGAAGAATTATCAAAAAAGGCTGATGAAATCTTATCGTTTAATTTTTAATACCTCATTCAATCAATCAATTACGAAAACTTAATTGCTGAATTTTTTATTTCAGTACTTATTTGTTCGGAAATTGCATCAAGTTCTGCTTGAAGAGCCGCTCTATCAGCTTCAATGACTGTCTTTTCATCTTCTAAATCAGTTTGTCTGTCTTGAGCTTCTGTTTCAATTTCTGACATTTCATTGTCATAATATGAATTAATATCTACATTTTGAGCTTCATATTCCATCTTGGCATTTTCATATTCTTGCTGCCAATCTGCATAATCCTGTGAATATTGCTCTTTATCATCAGAATCTTCAAAGTCGTAATCAGCTCTGTTCGGTCTTTCAGCTTTTATTGCATCAAATACACTCTTAACATCTCTTAATTCTCTTGCTTTATTAATGCTTAGTATAGATTTTTGATGAGATAATTCTCTTGAAATACCTCTGTGTTCACGAGATATTTGCAAAGTTCTCAAATCATCTATAGATATACCTTGTTTTAGAGTTTGTTTTCTGAGTGATAATGAAATCCAACCCATTTGTAATACCTCGTTTACTGATTACTACCTTGTAAGTTTCGACCTTAAATTTATCTTACATATATATAAAGTATATACGAAGTATTGAATTTCAAGTTTTGCTTTTTTCGTTACAAAAGTTTACAATCGTTCTAACCTTAATATATCAGCTGATTTTAAAGATTTAATTTTGAAAATTTTTAAATTTTTTTTAAAAAATCGAGTATATACTTGGCAATTTTTTTGTTAATAATTACTTTATTGCGCTTCAAAAATTCCCTTGACCTATTCAGTTGTTAAGAATAAACTTATTATTATATAGAGTTTAATTAAAGGGGGAAATATGGTTAAAATATATTATGCAGCAGACTGCGATTTAAACAGATTGAACAGCAAAACCGTTGCAATTATGGGCTATGGCTCACAAGGTCATGCGCATGCGCTTAATTTAAAAGAATCTGGTGTTAATGTTGTTGTTGGTTTATATGAGGGTTCAAAATCTGCACCTAAAGCTCGTGAAGCAGGTTTAGAAGTTTTAACAGTTGCTGAAGCTGCTAAAAAGGCTGATATTATAATGATTTTGCTTCCTGATGAATTGCAGGCAAAAGTATACGAAAATGAAATTAAACCACATTTAACAGCAGATTCTTTTAAATTAAGCGCATGCGCATGACCTTGTGAGCCATAGC
>CAPYQR010000138.1 GCA_948742005.1 uncultured bacterium | reverse complement strand
GATTTATATATTATAGAAGATGTAAAAGAAAGCGCTGTAGGCATTGCAAAAAAAGTTTGTCAAAATATTTATACAGAATCCATCTCCTATTACGGAATAGCATCAGATAAAGACGGCTATTGCTTAAGGCTTGCTGATAATTTCACCCTTAAAGGAACACCTTATTGCGATAGAAAAGAAGCAGGAGATGCAACTGTTAATTTTAGATTTGCAAACGGCTCAACAATTCAAGGTTTGGCAACACCCTGGGTAAAACCTTTTGCAAATAGCGAATTCCAATTTAAAAATATCGTATACGATATCAACGGCGAAGACGGCGCAAACAAAGTCTGGGTGGATAGAATTCCTTTAAGAATTTATGCCGAAGGTGCTGTTAACGGTACTGTTATGCCTGTAAATTGCACTGAAAATAAAGATGTTGTTTATGATGGGGATACTGAAATCATCTTAACGGAAAAACAAAAAAATCCTTATTGCAAACAAAAATGGGATGCAACAGGAGCTGTTGCAAACAAAAACTTCCTGCTTGACAATCAAGTTATCTCATTTGATGTTTACAGACTTGAATCAACAGATGAAACTGCGGTCGGAAAGCTTGTTTTAGGCTCGCAATCATTAATGCAGGCAAATTGCAAAGCATATGGCGATACCGGATTGTTCCACAGAAAAGAATGTTCAGCAATTAATGACAATATTGATGATGCTGCAAACAAAAAAGGTATCAGAATTGACCAAAAATGTATAACATCAAGAGAATGTCACAGATGCTGGAAAGATAATTCAAGCAATATGTGCCCAAGAGCCGATAACGGACAAGATGTGGTTGATCTTGAAAGCTGTATGGCAATAAGAAATAAATACAACCCTGAAGATATCAATTGCTTTATGCTTCCTCACAAACCCTCCGTAGGCGCAAGTTTTATCTTTAACGGTATGCTTGATAACCTCAGCTTATAATAAAAGATTTAATAAAACGCCTCTTGAAAAACAAAAAACAAGTATTTATAATAAACAAATCATTTAGAAAATCATAGGAGAAAAAATGGACATATCTTTAATATATTTTTTAATAATAATGTTTTTTATTGCCTCCTGGGTATTTATAATGCTTGCAATTTATTTCATTCCCGTTGTTGTCGGCTATATAAGGAGGCACAACAATCTTCTTGCAATCACAATAATGACAATCTTTCTCGGGTGGACATTTTTCGGCTGGCTGGCATCATTATTATGGGCACTTAATTCAGACACAAAAGATTGCAATGATTTTGAGGATGAAGATTAATAAAATTCCTTAAAACACAGGCGGTGTTTGAATATAATTAGCTTTTGCAAACAAGTATTTGAATTCATCTTTATTTTGAGAGTTTAAATACTTGTTTTTTGCTATTTGAATCATTGGAATTGATAATTTTCTGTCATAATCTTCAAAACAAACAGAATTTTTAAATTGTGAAGAAGAGTTTTTATCGGTTAAAACTTTTTTATCTTTTTCTAAAGTTAATTTTGATTTTTCAACAAGTTCAATTTTATCTTTTGTGCCAATAAAATACATATCCCTGCGCGCATCCATAATTAAGTATTCAAGATTAAATTCCTCAAGTAAAATTTCAGCAGTATTTAAACAAACCAAAGGAATATCAAGCTCGCCCGATATTATCTTTGCAACACAAAGCGCAACCCGAATCCCGGTAAAGCTTCCCGGTCCTGAATTAACACAAATTAAATCCAAATCATTAAGGGAAAAATTGTTTTCTTTTGTAATTTGTTTAATTTTCGAAATCAAATACAAGCTGTGATAATTTTCATCACTTTTAATAATTTCATGGATTTTTTTAATTTCTCCATCAGCACTGTTATTAATTTCAAAACCTAAATAAGTATTATTTAAAGCAGAGCAAATTGCCAAAACATTCATTACTTAACCTCAATCAAATTTTCTTTTTCAAAATTTTGTTTTAATTTATTTAAAAATTCAATATTTTTTTCTTTTTTATCCTGAAAATCAAAATATCTGATATCAAGATTATCATCGTCATATTCAACATTGATTAAAAGAGAAGAATCAGGAATTTCGTTTTGTCCGAATTCTGCCCATTCAATAAAGGTTAAAACATTGTTTTTTGAATATTCTCTTAATTCAGGAACAATTGAAGACAAGCCTTTCTGCTCCAGACGATATAAATCAAAATGATAAATAGGACAAAGAGAAGAGTTGTATTCATTCAAAATAACAAAACTCGGGCTTGTGACTTTTTGATTCACATTCAAATATTCCAAAACATATCTTATAAACTGTGTTTTACCTGCACCAATATCACCTGTTAAGGTGACAAAAAGCCCGTCTTTATTCAGGCTTTTAAAAAAAGCATGCGCAAGTTTTTTTGTATCAGATAAATTTGACGTCTTAATTTTCATGGTTTAATTCTACCTTAAACAAAACTTTAATGTGTTATAATTTAAAAATGAAAAACTTTGATTCTTTAACATTAAAATATTTTTTTGAAGAAAATAAAGATTTTATAAATGGCGCTATCGTTCAAAAAATCCAGCTTCCATCTCGCCATGAGGTCATTTTAAATTTAAGAAATTTACAAAATTCAAATTCAACACAAAAAAAACTCTACATTAACATCAACCCGAAATACCCGCATATTTGTTTTGTTGATGAAGAAAGTTTAAAAAAAAGAGATATCAAAATCCCGAAAAATCCGCCGATGTTTTGTATGCAATTGAGAAAATATTTAAACGGTTCAAAAATAAAAGATTTCAAACTTGTTCAATATGAAAGAATTTTAGAATTTTATTTTGATTATTTTGATGAAATCGGCTCAATTTCAAAATTATGTTTAAGCGTTGAATTAATGGGTAAACATTCAAATATTATTTTATACAACACGGCAAATAAAATAATAACAGGTTCTATCCACAATATTTCACAAGACAAAAGTTCAATCAGAGAAATTTATGGCGGGATTAAATATATTTATCCGCCATTAAAACAAAAACTCGACATTTTAAATACAAGTTATGCTGCTTTTTATGAAATAATGAACAAAGGAATTAAGGAATTCTCTTTTAATTTTTATTATTTTACGCAAAATATAACAGAAGAAATCATCAAAAAATTCAATATTGATATCAATCTTTTTAATTTTTTACAAAATCTGCAAAATTCCAATGAAAAAAATTTCATAATCAATTATTGGCAAGATTTAAACCCTGATTCAATTTCAAAAAATTCAATCAACAAAGCTATTGATGATTATTTTTCAAATTATATTTTTGATGAAATTTTATCAAACAAAAAATCAAAACTTCAAAAAATATTTCAAAAAGAATTTAAAAAACTTGAAAAAATAATATCCCTCCCTCCTAATGAAGCAGAAGCAGAAAAATACAAGCAAAAAGGTGATTTTATTAATTCTTATTTATATAAAATCAAACAAGAAGATAGATTTTTAAAAATTGAAGAATTAAATTTAACAATTGAACTTGATAACACAATAACACCTGCAAAAAATGCACAGAAATATTACGCACAATATAAAAAGGCAAAAACCGCATTTGAATATAATAAAAAAAGATTTGATGAGGCAAAACAAAAGCTTGAATATTTAAATACTATTAATTTTAATATCGAAAATGCAACAGATTTTGAAGAATTAGAAGGTTCAAAAGAAGAGCTTGAAAAATTTGAAAATTTAAATAACCCAAACCACAAATCAAAACAAGAAAATAAAATTGATAAAATTACAAAAATAAATCACAATGGTTTTGAAATTTACATAGGAAAAAACAACAAACAAAACGATTATTTAATTTCTAAAATAGCAAACCCCGATGATTTATGGTTTCATGGTCAAGGTTTTCCAAGCTGTCATATTATTCTCAAAATTCCAAGCAATAAAAAAGAACCCGACAAAAAAACTCTGGAATTTTGTGCAAAATTAACAAAAGAAAATTCAAAAGCAAAATTTTCAGGCAAAACGCCAATAATAATGACACGAAAAAAATTCCTCAAAAAACCGCCAAATACTTATCCCGGTTTTGTTACATATAAAAACGAAATTGAAATTATTATTGAATAATTTTTATCCTAAAAGCACTTTAACAATATCTTCGATAATCAATTCAGGTGTCAGGTGATATTTTTTGTATAATTCTTCGAGCGGAATTCTATCAGTGAATTCCTTTTTTGCACCGAAGTTTAAAACCTTAATATCGGAATCTGAATAAAATCTTGAAATTTTTTCGCCAAAACCGCCGTCTAAAACGCCATCTTCAAGAGTCACAACAAGTTTATGGTCAAATTTTAATCGATTCAACATTGAAACATCCAGCCCTGTTAAATAGCAAGGGTTAATCAAAGTTGAATCAATTTCAAATTTTTCTTTTAAAATTTTTGAAACATAACATG
>CAPYQR010000137.1 GCA_948742005.1 uncultured bacterium | reverse complement strand
AAATAAATTAAACATGGTAGCACAGGTTGCAACGGTCATAGGAAAGGATAATATCAACATTTCAGGAATGCAGGTTGCACAAAGCGTTGATAAAAACTTGTCAATTATGATAATAAACGTTGATTCAGCGGTTGAACAATCTACTTTAAACAAAATAGATGAAATAGACGGTGTTGAAAACGCTTGCTATATCAAAATTTAAAAAGCTAAAGAATTAATCTTTAGCTTTTTTAACAACCAAATAAAATTCATCTCCTGCTTCAATTTCTACCTGTGAGCCTTTTTCAACAAGAGAAATGAATGAATCATCATAAACTTGTTTAACAGCAGATTTTAACCTGTTATTTTCTTCATTTTCAACAAATCCGTCAACAAAAGAAACCCCGTAGGATAAGCCGGGAATAAAATGACTTCCGACAGTCGAGGCTGTTTTTTTAACCACTTTTTTCGGGGGAATTTTTTTAATTTCTTCTTTGTTCACGGCACTTTTTGAATATTTTGCTTTTAAAGGTGTCGGGAACTGATGAATCCCTAACTTATCCTCATAATTATTTAATTTCAAAAAAATTTTAGCATCCTGTTTTGCTCTTGTCGGGTTTTTAATTTTTTCAAGGGTGCAATTAATTACATCTCCCTTTAAAACTTTCAAATCCCCGATTTCACCGTCATTAATAACTTCAACACTGAAATATTTATTAGGATTCAAACTGCTAAAATCCTCAAGCGCACGAACATGGAGCTTGCTTGAAGCGAATGAGGGATTGATTAATAAAATATTTGAAAATATAAAAACGATAAAAAATTTTATTATTTTTTTCATATAAACTTCCACTCTTTTTAACTAATGCTATCTTTTGTTCTTTAAGTTTATATTATTTTTTTATAAATTTCAACACATCAAGCAGCATTAAAACAAACAGCAATAATACCGCAATATGATTCTTAAAAACAACCAAAAAGCCCCGAAAAGGGGCTTTTAATCTTCGATTAAACTAATCTTCAAGCAGAAACCGTCGAGGGATTTTATCTCCACGAACAATTGTCCGCCATTATTATAATTCCCTTAAAGAAAGTTTTATAACATCAAATAATTAAATTATTTTCAATTCAATTAACAAATTTTGAACTTTTTTTTCTAAAGTTTCAAAATCAGAATCATTAAATATCAGATATTTTGTCTTGTTTTTATTATCATTTTGCGCGTTCAATCTTAAAAGCGCCTCTTTTTTATCTAAATTATCGCGCTTCATCAGCCTTTCAAGTTTTAAATTAAAAGGAGCATCAACCAGAATTATTTTATCAAAAGTTTTATCAAAACCCGCTTCAAAAATCGTTGCGCCCGAAACAAAGGCTGCTTTTTTTGAAAAATTTTCAATAAAAAATTTCTCAATTTCATTATTTAATTCAGGATGAATTATATTTTCTAAAATTTTTCTTTTTTCATTGTCCGAAAAAATAACCTTGGCGATTTTTTTCCTATCCAGAGTTTGAAAATTTTTAATTATTTTTTCTTGAACAGAAGAATTGTTTTCAAAAACTCTCCTTGAAACTCTATCTAAATCAATTATTTCAAAACCAAGAGAGGAAATAATTTTTTCAACTGCGGATTTGCCTGATGCGATATTGCCTGTTAAACCTATTTTTTCCATAGCTTTATTTTAACCTAAAGATGTTGTATAATTCAATTACAAATATTTTAAAGGAGGAATTTATGACATCAAACCCAATGTTAACCCCAAGAGTCATTGAAAATGTCATGGTTGATTCAAAACCAATGACAATTCAAGGAACAATCAACAAAAGTTTAATCTTGCTCGGGTTAGTTATTTTATCAGGAACTTACGCCTGGAATCTTGTCGGCACAGGTTTTACGGATAAAGCTCAAATAATCTACGTTGCCTCGGCAATTGTCGGTTTAATTCTTGCAATTGTTACATCTTTTAAGCCGCACCTTTCAAAATACACCGCGCCCGCTTATGCGCTTGTTGAAGGGCTGTTTGTCGGAACGGTGAGCGCGGTTTACAACGCTGCGTTTCAGGGAATCGTTCTGGATGCTGTCAGCTTAACAGTGCTTACGCTGGTTATAATGTTATTTTTATATAAATCACAAATAATTAGAGCAACAGCAAGATTTCAGCAGGTTATTGCAATTTCAACATTAGCAGTTCTTATTTTTTATTTAGCAGGCTGGATTGGCGCGTTTTTGGGTCATCCGATGACTGTTTTTAACGGCTCAATTATGGGAATTGTAATAAGTTCAGTTATTTGTATTATTGCAGCATTGAATTTTATTTTAGACTTTGATTTTATTGTAAAAGGTGAACAAAATAACCTCCCCGGGCATTTTGAATGGTATTATGGTTTTGGTCTTCTTGTAACATTAATCTGGTTATATCTTGAAATTTTAAGATTGCTGGCACAATTTGCAAAACGAAGATAAAATATCTTAAAACAAATTAATAATAAAACCCGCAAGAACTTTTGCGGGTTTTATTTATCTTCAATAATTCTTGGCAGGCTTGTTGTTGTGACTCTTACGCCAAATTTATCTTCAATTACGATAACCTCGCCTTTTGCAACCATTTTTTTGTTAACATAAATTTCGACCTGTTCCCCTGCAATTTTATCAAGCTCGACAATTGAACCCTGGGTTAATTCCATCACTTCGCGAATTGAAGATTTTGTTTTACCGATTTCAACACTAACATGCATTATAATATCTTGCATAATATCAAAATTCTTTTTTATGACAGATTTAACTCCCACATTTTCAAATTCTTCAAATTTAACAGGGCGGACTGTAATAAGCTCTGTCGGCTTTTCTTCGATTTCACTTTCAATATTATCTAAATTAGTTTCGTCTTGCATTATTAAACCTACTGAATAATAAATTGTTTAAAGTTAACTTTTATAACTTCCCTTTGACCTGCAAAAATACCGTTAACCATCTCTTGAATTTCTTCTTTTGCAACTTCTTTTCCCGTCGGGGTTGAAAGTTCATCAGAGGTTTTATTTGATAAAACAGAAATAACAGCATCGCTTATTGCGGGTTTATACCGCTCCATTTCGGCACTGATTGCATTTGTTTCAGCAGGTGATTCACCATGTCCTGATGAGGGTTTTTGGACAGCTCCTTCTTTTGCAATTTCTTCATCTGTTTTTGATAATTCAAGAGAAATTGCAACTTTTAAATATCTTCTCTGCGCTGTATCTGCTAAATTCAAAATAAAATCATCAAGATTTAAAATAGCGCCGATTTTTGGAACATCTTCCCCCTCGCCAAGGTCTTCTTCGCTTGTTATACTTGCAATTTTCTTATCTATTGTGTTATTCAAAAGTGTATAGACTGTAGCCATTGAAGCCAAAATTACAACAATCAGGATAATATTGCTGATTAAAATTGCATTTGTTGTATTGATTTCAAAAGGACTTTTCCCGTTATTCGGGTTTTTATTATCATTATCTAAAGGCTTTGCCATATTTCCTCTACTTTCTCATTGTTTATTATACTTTATTTTTGGCTGTTTTCAAAATTTTCATTAAATTTTAAATCAAAGCCACTCAATTTCACTGTTTTGACGTTTATTTTTCCAATTGTTATATTTTCCTTTTATTTTTTCATTTGTTTCAATAACTTTTTCTTTAGCATTATTTGTTTTTTCTTTTATGTTTTCTTTTGAATCATTGACAAATTTTTCACTATCCCATTTTTGACGTTCAATTTCGGATAATTCTTTTTTAGAACCGATATTATGCCTGTCTTTTGCATATTTTTTAAGATTTTCACGTGTAATATATGTCGGAGGTTCAACATAATTCGGATTTATCAATTTCATTTTAATATTATAAGCAATATCGGGACTGATATATTTTGAATATTCTTTAAGCCGCAGCATTCCCTCGTAATTATTAGAAATTGTCGTATCAAGATTTTTCATCTTATTGTTTCTGATATTTTTAGCGTAAATCGTTTCCCACAAAACATTCTGTTTCTCAACATCAAAAAACCCGACATAAACACTCACCCTATGTGTAGGATTAACAGAATCCATCCCCGCAACATTTAAAGTATTCCACAAGGTCGATTTTAAAAAATCTCTTTGAATATCCATGCCCATAGTAACAATTATCATCTTTTTTACATTGATTCTTTTGGCAATTTTATTCAAAAATCCATAATCAACATCATAACCTTGCTGCATTGCCTGCAGCAGTGCAAAATCATTCTGCGTCATGCCTGAATTTTTAAGCGCTTTTCTTGTTTCATCCATAGACATCACTAAAACATCTTTTTTATACAATGCGGTTTTAATATCCTGTGCAAAAAACTCAGGCGTTCTAAAATATGCATTATAATAATTAACAGGAGTTAAAATCGTATCGGTTATAATCCCGATTTTTTCATAAGCAAAGGTTTTTAC
>CAPYQR010000136.1:3995-4480 GCA_948742005.1 uncultured bacterium | reverse complement strand
AAATAAAAAGCAATTTTAAAATTAATAATTTCACAGAAGACAATGTAATCATCCTTTCACAAAACGGAGCTGTAAAATTATTTAATATTTATGATGAAATAACGATTAACGAAGATGATGTTGTTATAAGTGCTCACAAAACAACAGCACACCCGAAATATGGCTGTTTATGTATCAAAATTCAATACAAAACAAAAACCCTGATTTACGCAACAGACAAAGAAAGCTATATCGGCTCTGATAAACGTTTTATTCAATTTGCACACAATTGCGACATGTTGATTCATGATGCACAATATACATATCAAGATTACATCAGCCCAATTCACCCAAAACAAGGCTTTGGACACTCAACTTTTGAAATGGCGGTTGAAACAGCACTTTTATCAAAAGCAAAAAAACTGTTTTTTTTCCACTATGACCCTGATTATGATGATGTTAAGCTTGAAATGCTTGAAGAACAATTTAAAAACGATACAACATTC
>CAPYQR010000136.1:0-3985 GCA_948742005.1 uncultured bacterium | reverse complement strand
AATTGAACTTTAGATAATAATGAAAAAACTGATAATATCTGCGGTAATATTTTTTATTTTAAATTTCAAACTTTGCTCTGCACAGGTAAATTTTGGAGTTTATTCCTTTGAAGAAAACACAATTAACGCCAAAAACAACGCGGTCTATCATAACAACTTAGGAAATATTTATTTCAGCGAAAAAAACTATATAGCAGCAATAAAAGAATACGAGCTTGCTTTTAACCTTGCTCCTGATAATAACCTTTGTGCAACATATTTATACAATCTTGCAAGATGCTACATGGCGCTTAATCGATTTCAGCTGGCTCAAAATGCGCTTTTAGGAGCAATTAAAACAGATTGTATGAATCTTGTTTATTATGAGGCTCTGGTTGATTGCTTTATAAATCTAAACACACAAAACTACGAATTATCAAATTATCTCAATGATTCAACAAATCCTTATAATAAAATCATAGTTGGACTAATTTATCTTAAAACAAACAACAAAAAAAGCGCAAAAACAACTTTTAACAAGTTTGTCAAAAATTATCCCGATTTTTTAATAACAGAAGATATCAAAAAACTGATTGAAAAAATTTAAAGTTGAACAAAAACCAAAGTTCAAGTAAGATTAAAATATGGAAAATCAAGAACAAGAATTATCAAGAATAGACTACATTAGAGAATTAATCACAGACTGCAGGTTTGATGATGCTATGGAATTGCTCCAGCTTGCATCGGAAGAAGAACCTGATAATGTGGATTATAATTACGAATTAGCCCGAATTTTTATGGAGCTGGGCAATTTTGAAAGCGCAATTTCTAATTTAGAATTGGTTATAGAACAAGTAAGAAACCACTTGATTTATTACATGCTGGGCGAAGCCTACCAAGCAAACGAACAAGTTGATAAAGCAATCGGTGCTTATTTAAAATGTTTAATGCTTAATGAAAAATTCGCGCTTGCTTATAAAAAATTGGGAATACTTTTTTTAGGCAGAGGAGATAAAACCTCTTCATTAGAATATTTTAAAGACTATTTGAAATTAGATATACCTGAAGATGAAAAAAGACAAATAAGAGAAATCTTAACAAGGATAGAAAAATAGAATAGGATTTAAAAATGACAAAAAAAGTTGAAATCTACACTCTTGATTATTGCCCGTTTTGCATGAAAGCAAAAATCTTTTTTGACGAACATCATATTGATTATAAAGAAATCCCCTGTGAGGACAATGAAGATGAAATGCGCCAAAAATTAACAAAAATGTTCAACCTAAAAGAACTCGCAACTTTCCCGCAAATTATTGTTGACGGTCAAAATATCGGCGGATATTCAGATTTAATTGATAAATATGAAAATAAATTATTAAGTTTTGATTAAAAACCCTGGCGCATTTTTTTTCTTTCAAATGTTTTTATTACATATGTTTTGAAGATGTTCAAGCGCAGATTTTCGAAGCGATTGGAATTATTGAAGAAAGCAAGAAAAAAGGCTTTGAAGAATTTGAAAACGATAAAGGAAATATTATTAAATTTTCAAAGGGGGATAGACTTCATTATGATACAGTTGAAGAATATACAAAAGATGGAAAACTTTTAAGGGAGATTATACCGGACACAGACAAGGGAACTTTTGAAAGCAGCGAAACAAAAGAAATTTTTTACATTTGATAAAAAAATAATTTAGATACATATACAAAAAACCAAACAGATAATGCCAAAGAATCAAAATACGGTACTTGGATTAAATATTCCAACAACAAAGTGGATTATTATGAAAAAGGTTATAAATATGAAGATGATAATGCTGCGGAAGAAGTAAAATATACGCTTAAGTAAAACGAAGAGACAGACAAATCAGAAAAACAACAACAGAAGAATCTGACGATATTCTTTAATTTTAACTAATTTTAAACAAAAACTCCTTTATAAAATATATTAAATTTTATTTACCAAATTGCATAATTGATAAATAAAATATAAAATATTTAAATAAAGGAGTTTTTGTTTAAATGGGTTTTAATATAGACAGCTTTTTAATAAAGTCTAATCAGGCAAAAGCGTCTGACATTCATATTAATTGCGGCAAATCGCCGTCATTGAGAATTAATGGGGAAATTTTTAAAATTTCAACAGAAATTGTAACCTATCAAGACATCAGAGATATTCTGGCAAAAACCTTACCGAAAGAATACTCAAGCGATGTTTCAGAATTAAAAGATGCTGATTATATTTATGAAATTCCTGACGTTGCAAGATTCCGTGTTAACTATTGCAAAGATATTTTCCAGGGCAAATTCACTTTCAGAATTATTCCCCTTGTTGTCAAATCTCAAAAAGAGTTAAACTTGCCTGAATATATTCAAGAATACGCAAAATTCAACAACGGCATTGTTTTTGTAACAGGACCGACAGGCTCGGGCAAATCCACAACATTAGCAAGTATAATCGAACTTATCAATCAAACAAGAAAAAAACACATCGTTACAATTGAAGATCCTGTTGAATTTATTTACGAAGATAAAAAATCAATCATAACCCAAAGAAGCCTGGGGCTTGATGTTGATGATTTTCATAAAGGAATTAAATACGCGCTTCGTCAAGACCCCGATGTAATTTTAATCGGAGAAATAAGAGATGAAGATACGCTAATCAGCGCAATTGAAGCCGCAGAAACAGGTCATCTTGTTTTTTCAACGCTTCACACCAACGGAACAATAGCAACAATTAACCGCTTGATTGGTTTTATTGAAAAAAACAATCAGTTTGAATTTATGAAAAGACTCGCAGGCTGTGTCAGGGGGGTAATTCACCAGCAGCTCGTCCCAAGTGTCAACAACAACGCGCTTGTTCCCGCTTTTGAAATTTTAACATTCACATCAACCGTAATTGATTATGTCAAAGACGGTAAATTAAGCGATATCACAGGCTTGATGCAGCGAAGCAAACACAGCAGCATTACAACAATGAATAATTCACTGTTTGAACTTTACAACAACAAAATAATCACCAGAGAAACCGCAATGGAATACAGTCTTGAAAAAGTTGAAATGGATCAGCTTTTAAGAGGAAAAATGAAAAATTCTACTGCGGATGATAATTCTATTTTTTAATTTTTTTAAAGGAGAAAAAAATGGCGCCATTTCCGGAAACCGAAATAATGACAATCAAAAGAATTGAAGTTGCTTTAAGAAAAATGGACTTAAAACTTCTAAAAGACGGAGCATATAAACTTCATGAAAAATTTCACAGCGGATTTAAATTTGAATACATTGATATTTTAAAAGAAATTAAACAGGAAGTTGAGCATAACGAAGAAATAACGCAGGACATTAAAGGAATTTTAATTCCTACAATCGATGACATCCTACAAAGCGATTCACACAAACCAAGCGTTTCAAGCCTTACAAAATTAAGCTACAACACAGCAGAAACAGAAACAAATTCTGAAACACAATCCGAAACGAAGCCCGAGATAAAGCCTGCAAGATTTGATGCTTTTAGCGCCTTTGGTTCAACACCCGCTTCACAAACAAACAAAGTTGAACCTTTTAAAGAATTTCAAAATTTCGAAAACATCAACACTCAAAATTCACAAGAAACAAACGAAACCGCAAACACAATTTCAAAAGAAGAACTCGAAGAAAAATTTGAAAAAATTGCAAGCGAAATAAGGGAAGAAATCAAGGAAAATCTTGAAAAACAAAACGAAGCAAAAAACGCTGCAAAAATTGAGATTAATCCCGAATTAGAGGCGGAAATCAAAAATAAATTTGAAAACAAAGAACAAAACGCGCCAAAATTTGAATTTAAACGCGAAGTCGAAATTCAAAAACCGTCAATCAATGAAAACAACAGATTTCAAGAACAATCGCAATCCAAAATACAAATCGCACAGGAAACAAAAACAAAACTTAAAAGTGTATCAATTTATTTTCATTTAAATAATTCAATCGAAAAAATTAAAAATATCAAAAGCTACCGCGAACTTATAAAC
>CAPYQR010000135.1 GCA_948742005.1 uncultured bacterium | reverse complement strand
AGCTGTAAGCGCCGAATTGACTCATTCCGACACCATGCCCGAAACCGCCTCCGGTTAATTTAAATGTTTTTGGATATTTGTTTGATTTATTGCTGACTTTTATTTCTTTTTCACCTTGTTTATAAACAAAATCTTCTTCTATTTTTGAAAACAGTTTAACAAGCCCTAAATTTTCTTTTTTTGGAGGCTGGTTAGAAACTTTTATTTTTTGGGCTTTTTCTTTTGTCGGAAGAGGAATGTTTTTTGTAACATTTGTAACAATCGTGGGATTTGCAGCAAATGTGGGATTTGTTATTGAAACAAATTCTTCTCCGAAAGTTTGGACGAAGAAATTAGCGCTCGGCAGCATTGAATTATTTTTTTTCAATACGCGTCTGATTCCAAGTTCTTTTTTGACTTTGTATTCTCCGTTTTGTGCAGTAATTAACAATTCCGTAATTTTTCCCGATTGAGTTCTTTTTAGCGGTTTTAATTCTTTTAAACCTTCGATTTTGTTGCTTCCTGTGTATTTTGGTTCAACCAAACCTGCGCCTGATTGTTGTAAAAGTGTTGTATGCAGGATGTTTTCCAATTCTTCTCTGTCAAACTCAACACTCCAGCGTAATTTTGGAGAATTTGTATCAAAACCGTTTTTTGCGGAATAAAATTTAATAACATCGTTTTCTGTTCTTAAGTTTGTTTTTGTTGTTTCATATTTTGCTTTTAAATATGGATGCAGGTTAGATTTTTGACCGTTATTAAAAACATCATCCCAATCATCGCTTATTCCTGCTGATGTTGAATAATAAAGCGCGCTGATTGGTTTTCCTTTGTAAAGTGCATAAATTCCTTTTGTTTCATCAACCGCTTGGTTTGAAACACTTGTGTAAGAATTGCTTCCGTAATAAACCTGTGAGGCGGTTGAATCTACAACATCATAAAACGGGCTGATTTGAGCATTGGTTGCGTAATTTCTTGCGGCAACAGCCTGTGCTTTTAGTGCTTCTTTGCCGAAAGAAACAGGCATTTCATTCGGCACAACGCCTTTTACATAGTTTTCCATATCAACAACATTGATAACATTAAAAAATCCTGAATTTTTAGAATTTCTTAATTCAATCATGCCTTTGTATTTTGCAGGCATTCCTTTTCTGTTTAATTCAAGAATTTCTAAATCAGCATTGGAACTTAATAATAGCGGACCTTTTAGGCTTTTGTATTTTGATTCGTTGTTAATATAAATATTAAAAAGCCCATCTTCAAATGTAATTTCAATTATTTTACCCGCTTCGATATCCTCAATTTGGCTATTTTGAGCCATATCGACAATTTTTATAATGTTTTGTGAAGAAAATTTAACTTTTTTATAATCCCAGCTGCTAAAGGAAGAATTAGAAATCCCGACACGGATTGTTTTCTTTTCCACGGAGGCGTTTGCTTGATTTGAAGCAAAAGCAAAAGTTAATAAACTCAAAAATAATACTAATAAAATCTTAATGTTTTTCATGTTTTAATTTTACAATTAAAAATTATTAATGTAAAATTAAAAATGTTTAATAGATGGATTATTTCTTTAAGGAGGATATATAATGTCTTGTGAAAACAATCTGCGCAGACTTAGCTGGGGTCAGCTGTTTAATTTCTGCATCGGTTTTTTTGGTTTGCAATTCGCATGGCAAATGAGAATTATTTTATCAGGACCCCTGACAGAATCTCTTGGCGCAAGCGCTTTGCTTTATGGCTTAATCTGGCTTGCAGGGCCTGTAACGGGAATCGTTGTTCAGCCGATTATCGGAGCTTTGTCTGACGGCACATTTACAAAGTTCGGAAGAAGAATTCCTTATTTGTTTTTTGGTGCTTTGTTTGGCGCAATCGGTTTAATTTTGCTGCCGAAAAGTGAATTTTTAAGCAATCTTTTCGGGTCTAATCATCCAACTTGGCTTGCTTTGTTGATTGCTGCCGTGTTTATTTGGGTAATTGATGCTTGTGTTAATGCAGCTCAAGGTCCTTACAGGGCTTTAATTCCCGACAATATTGATAAAACCCAGCATGAAGTTGCAAATTCGTTTTTAAGTGCTGCAATCGGGCTTGGTTCTGTTGTTGCGGCAGGTGCTGCTCCTTTTATGATTTTTGTTTGCAATAAAACAATGTCAATTGATGCGCAATTCACAATGGCAGGTATCGCTTTTATTTTAGGCATGCTCTGGACTTGTTTAACTTTCAGAGAATGTGTTCCGACAAAAGAACAAATGCTTGAAGCAAAACTAAAAGTTAAAACAAATGCTTCAAAACCTTTTATTGAAAACGTTAAAGAATTTTTAAACACAAGTCCTGAAGTAGGTAAAATCTGTGCTTCTCAATTTTTCGCATGGATTGGTTTGATGAGTTTATTGATTTTCTTTACTCAATATGTTGTACATATTTTATACCAAATCCCTGATACATCTGCATTGTCAGACTCTGCAGCTGAAGTTTTTGCCGGAAGACAAACAGTAGCACAGGCATTTTCTTCTGTTTGTTTTGCGTTTTTTAATTTAATCTGCTTTTTGGTTGCAATTCCTGTTGCAAAAATAGCAGAAAAAAGAGGAAACAAAAAAATCCATGCAGGAGCTTTGCTTTTAATGGCATTTGCATATTTACTTCTTGCATTTATGCAAAACCATGTAACGGTTTTCTTTGCTATGGGCTTGGCGGGAATCGGCTGGGCTTCAACATTATCTTTGCCTTTTGCAATGCTTTCAAAATACATAAAAGAAGGCAGCGAGGGTTCTGCTATGGGAATATTTAATATTTTTATCTCTGCTCCGCAAGTTCTTGTCTGCACATTGCTTGCCTGGGTTATTAATATTGCAAAATTTAACGTAGAGGGCGGTTACACAAATAATCACTGGGAATATGCTTTTATGTTCGGCATGGTTATGTTGATAATCGCATCAATTATCACAATGAGCGTTAAAGAAAAAGAATAATTCTACAGCCATAAAACAATAAAATAAACTGCGGATAAAATTCCAATAATCTATCCGCAGTTTTTTATTATTAATCTTTTGGTTTTTTATCTTCTTCAATGATTTCTTTTGCTTCTTGTTTGCCCTCGTTATACAAGGTGCATTCTTTTTTTGATAAATATTCAATTAAATAAAGAAAATTGCCCACATGCTCTTTTTCGTCATCTGCAATTTCATCTAATAATATTTTACATTTTTCATTATCAATTGAATCTTTTAATTGTTCATAAAGCTGAATTGCTTCCAATTCACTTGCAAGAGAGAATCTTACCGCTCTTAATAATTCTTCTTTATCAAGTTTTCTATCGCATTTATTTCCTTGAAAAGGGTTTGAAAATTCAGGCATTTTATTTTTTCCTTTCTGTAATTATTTAAAAAAACCCTGTAACAAGACAGGGAATAGCAATCAGAAGAGTTGAGGATTTATATTATTAATATAATTATTTTTAAAAAAGATTTAATTGGATTTTAAGTTAATTTCCCCTTGCCTTTTTTGCTATTTTTTTATGGTATATTGAAAAAAAGGAGGAGAAATGAGAATTGATAAACGAAAAAATGATGAATTAAGAAAAATTAAATTTATAAAAAATTATACAAAAAATGCACCGGGTTCTGTTTTGGTTGAATGCGGCGATACAAAAGTTCTTGTTTGTGCAAATTATGAAGAATCGATTCCAAAATGGATGGATAAAGATTCTCCCTCAGGCTGGTTGAGTGCGGAATATTCGCTTCTTCCCTCGTCTACATCCACAAGATGTCAGAGAGAAAGAAACAAAATCTCAGGCAGAACACAGGAAATTCAGCGTTTAATCGGAAGAAGCCTAAGAGCTTGTTTGGATTTGGAAAAAATAAAAGGCAAAACTTTTATCATTGATGCCGATGTAATTCAAGCAGACGGCGGAACACGCACAGCTTCAATCAACGGGGCTTTTGCTGCTTTAAAAATCATGGTTGAAAAATTATTAAAAGAAAATATTTTAAACGAGAATCCGATAATTGAACCAATCGGGGCAATTTCAGCAGGAATTGTAGAGGGCGAGGTTATGGTTGATCTTTGTTATCAGGAAGATTCAAACGCACAAGTTGACTCAAACATTGTTTTAACAAAAAGCGGTAAAATAATTGAATTTCAAACAACAGCAGAGGGGCTGCCTTTTGATAAAGAAAAAATGGACGAGATTTTTTCTTTAGCGCAAAAATCGATTGATGAAATTATTAAGATGTATTGATTTTAAAGTTAACATTCTTGTTTAAAAGGGAAAAATATCTTAAAATAATATTATAAATGTAAAATAACCCTGAAAATAATAAGGAGGCGTTTTGGAAGATAAAAAAGTTGTTTCATTTGAAAAAAAACACCAAAAATCAGACAATAAACAAACAACGGAAATTGAATACTGCAGTTTTTGCAAACGTCCAAATACGCAAGTGCCTAAAATGGTCAAAGGTCCGGGGGTTAATATTTGTTCAGAGTGTGTTTTGATTGCTGTTCAGTATTTGAT
>CAPYQR010000134.1:2054-4489 GCA_948742005.1 uncultured bacterium | reverse complement strand
TTAAAAGAAAAAAATAAAATTACTTCAAAAATTCATAACTTTGATGAAGATATTGTTTTAAAAATTCCTGAAAAAACTCTGAAAAACGAAAACAAAGACAAAACGACAAGCCAAAAAATCAACATAAATTCAATAATCTGCGCAATTATACTCTGCCAGCTGTTGTCTTTATATACGGCAATAAAATTAAATAGAAATGTTGATAAACCAAAAGGGCTTGAAAAAGTTGTTAAATAATCTTATTTTAAAGACAAAATTTCACATTTAATTCTAAAAAGGATGCAAAATTGACAAATTTAAATATTATAGTCTGTATAAAACAAGTGCCTGATGTTGATGATATCAAATGGACTCCTGAAAATAACTTAGACAGAGGCGCAATGCTTTCTAAAATTAATCTCTACGATGACTGGGCTCTTGATTTTGCAGCCAAAATCAAGAACGAAAACCCAAATACGCAAATAACGGCAATTTCAATGGGACCATTACAAGCAAAAGATATTTTAGAATATGCCTTGGCAAAAGGTGCACAGCGCGCTATTTTGCTGTCGGATAAAGCTTTTTCGGGTTCAGACACATTAATCACTGCAGAAATTTTAGCAAAAGCAATCAAAAAATATTGCGCAAATTACAACATTGTCCTCACAGGACAAATGGCTCAAGACGGCGATACAGCCCAAGTTCCCGTTAGCCTGGCACAAAAACTCGGAATTTGTGATTTAATAAACTGCAGTGAAATTTTACAAGCAGATAATGAAAAAGTTATTTTAACCCAGGAAATCGATGAAAAAATATTCAAAAAAGAAATAAAAACACCCTGTTTGATTGCTATATCAAAACAATGCAAAAACGGCAAAGCCTCAGGCGAAATTAAAATTGAAGATTATATAAAAGCGCAAAATCAAAAAATCGAAGTTTACAATGCGCAGGATTTAGAAATTTCAAAAGAAAATACGGGCGTAATCGGCTCGCCAACAATAGTTTACAGGGTCTACAGAGCACAGAGTGCAAGAAATGCAATAAAAATAGAAGAAAATATAACCACGGAAATTTTAAAAATATTAAAACAGGATAATTAATATGAAAAAAACAGCAATTTATTGCGAATATGATTTTGATAACAAAAAAATCAAAGATGTTTCTTTTGAATTGATTTCAAAAGCTTTTAAACTCAAAACTCACGCCAAAAATCTACTTAAAAATTCTGATACTTTTACAATTGATGCTGTAATTTTAGCAGATGAAATCAACGAAGAAGAAATTAAAAAAGCATATTGCGCAGGAGCGGATGAAATAATTTTAATCAAAAATGAAAATTTTAAAAACTTTGATACAATTCTTTATTCAAAAGCTTTTGTAGAATTTTACAAAACGAAAAATTACGATGCTGTCTTATTTCCTGCAACAACAAAAACAAGAATGACCGCGCCAAGAATCACAACGCTTCTTGAAACAGGTCTTGTTGCAGACTGCAGCGATGTTGATTTTATCTTAAAAAACGAAGAATTAAAACTTGCTCCTACAAGACCAACATTCGGTGCAGAATTAATGGCAACAATTTTATCCAAAAAAAATCCACAATGTGCAACAATAAGAAGCGGGGTTTTTGAAGCAGATTTTAACAACAAAAGTTTGAGCTGCGAAAATTGCGAATTAAATTTTACAATTTATAATTCATTTGAAAGCAGCAATTCAAACATTAAAATCATAGAAGAAATTTTAAAAGAAAAACAAGAAGACTATTTTTCAAATGCTGAAATAATTTTTGCCTGCGGTTATGGAATTTCAGGCGAAAAAGGAATTTATTTCGATAAAATAAAAACACTTGCCGATAAATTTAATGCAAAACTTGGTGCAACAAGAAAAGTTGTAGATTTTAAATATTTAAGCGCAAAACACCAAATAGGACAAACAGGAACAAGCGTAAAACCTGAAATTTACATAACATTTGGAATTTCAGGCGCAATACAGCATATTTGCGGAATGAAAAATTCAAAAACCGTTATTTCAATCAACACAGACGAAAATGCAGAAATTTTTAAATACAGCGATTACAAAATCGTTGACGATGCTAAAAAAATAATTGATGAAATGCTTAAAATTTAAATTCGCAAAATAAAAAAAAGCCGTCATTAAGGCGGCTACTAGACTTGGGGAGGAGGTTTTGAATAAGGGTTTTACCCTTATCAAATCTTTATATTTTTTTATTCGTCAGACAAAAAACAAATCTTAAATTAAGAAATGTTAAGTTCATCCAAAAGATGTAATTTTAATTAAAAAAACAGCAAAAAACAGCGCATTTGATTCATATTTGCTAAAATTAAATTATGAAAAGATTATTTTCGCTAATTTTAATATTTTTTGTTTTTTTTAGCTTTTGCTTTTTAACACAAGCCCAAGCACAGACAAAAACCAAAAAAAAACGCAAGACGAAA
>CAPYQR010000134.1:0-2044 GCA_948742005.1 uncultured bacterium | reverse complement strand
ATCGAATTTGTTTCAAAAGATAAATTTATTTTAATCGGCGATTTTTATCTTCCTGATGAAAAATCAAACAAACCGCTTGTTATTCTTTTGCATTCTTTTTCACAAAACGCAAGGTGCTGGGCTGATTTGGCACAAAATTTACGCCAAAAAGGATACAGTGTTCTTGCTATGGATTTAAGAGGTCATGGAAGAAGCGTTTATACAGAAAAACTAAAATTCAAATCAAGATATAATTTTACAGCTTCCGATTGGCAAAAAATGCCGTCTGATGTTATTGATTCAATTAATTATTTAAAACACAACTACTCAAAAATCAACACCGAAGATATTATCATGGTTGGAGGCGATATTGGAGCAAACACAGCAATGGTTTCGGGAATTTTATTAAAAAAAGTTCCGCAAAAATTTGTTTTAATTTCTCCAATGTATGAATTCAAAGGAATCAAAATGCCTGTTAAAACAACAAGAATAACTGATTCTAAAATTCTAATGGTTCTTGCTAAATCAGATAAAATTTTGTTTGATTTCAACACAAAAGAAAAACCGATAATTAAAAGATATCCTATCGGAGGTCCGGGTGTACAACTTTTAAAAGTCAACAAAAATGCTATGGATGATGTTGTTAACTTTATTGTAAATAATTAAAAGCGCAAACATTTTTCTTTTTTGCTTTTAATTAAATATGATTATCCAAAAAATTCCCTCTTTTTCATATCCTAAAAATCAACTTTCTTTTTGCGCCAATAAAAAATTAGACAAAAAAGACAAGCGATTTTTTGATGAAAATTTTAATCAAAGTCCTTATTATTCAACAGAGGATTTTATTCAGGCTTATAATTATTTTAAAAACGTAAAAACAAAAGAAAATAAAGGTATTTTCAACAAAGAAACACTAAGCGGAAATTACAAAAAATATTATCCTAAAAATTTTAAAGATGACAAAGAAGATGTTTTAACAAATAATCTTGAAAAATTACTTAAAATTAATCCATCATCCATTCAAGCAAGTTATATTCAATTTAATCGAATTGATTCAATCAGGAGATTTAAACCCGAGTGCTTTGAGAAATTTTGCCTCCAATTGGCGCTTAAGTGATGAAATAATTGAAGATATTGAACTTTTTTATAAAGCAATTGAACAAAACAAAGATAAAACAAAATTGCAGCAAGATTTAAAAAACCTCTACATCCCGACATTCAATAACGAAAAAGAAGCGATTGAAAATTCTGAAATCGGGGATGTTTTTGTACTTAAAGGTGAACAAAATATTCAAATCAAATCCGATGACAACAATTCAACCCCGATAAATTTATCGCCTGATTCGTATTTTGAACTTTTTAAACCAATTGAAAGATTTGCCACAAGCCAGCAATTACTCGGAGATTGTTATTTAATCGAAACATTAAATATTCTTTATCAAAACCCCTCTAAAAGAGCAATTATTTTAAAACTTTTCAAAGAAGACAACAAAGGCAACATTACAATAGAATTTCCAAACACTCCTCCTGTAAAATTTGAGGGGAAAAATTTACCCGATGGAGAAGATGAAGAAATTTACTGTGCAGGCGCAAAAGGTTTTAAACTTCTTGAATATGCTTTTGGAAAAACATTGCTTAACGGACAAATTGAAGCAGTAAGAGAGTTTTTAAAAAAAGATGAAAAAAAACTTGAGGATTTTAATCATTTTATAAAAGAAAACAAAGACGATGTTTTTATTAATACGACCTCTTTTGAGCCGTCAATAATATACGACAAATTCTCCAATCAACTTGATAAAATTCAAGAAACTCCCTTTGATAACGGAAAAACTTCTGTTCAATATTTAATCGGCAACGGCGGAGGAGTAGAGGATGTTTTTGCTTATCTTGAACATAAAGGCGCAATGATAGAAGGGGTAAAAAGCTTGGAGGATTTAAAAGAAACTCTTAAAAAAGCCGATTTAAGCGAAGAAAATCTTATAACATTGGCAAGTAAAGACCATATTTTCGGGATTCAGGCAAGGCAAGACAAAAACAACAAAACAAGATATTATTGCTGTGATCC
>CAPYQR010000133.1:2148-4509 GCA_948742005.1 uncultured bacterium | reverse complement strand
TAAAGTATATAAAGATTATAGAATTTCAGAATTTGTTTATTTTGTTACAAAACTTCATATTTAACTTAAAACTTTTTTCATTTTTTTTGCACATTCAATACAGTAATTACAATCAATTCCGCAATCGGATGCGCATTTTGAACCGTTTTCAAGAAAATAATTAATATCAGGCATTAAGGGGATTAATTTTGAAAGTTGGATATCTTTTATTTTATTATCTTCATGCCAGGATTTTAGAATTTTTTCAAAGAAAATTTTTGAAGTCGTTTTAGATATAATTTCCTTTAGGTTTTCAACCATATCAAGATAATATTTTAAATAATCAAGATTTTTTATATCCGCGCGGGTTTGACCGGAGGCGATAAATTTAAATTTATCAATTCCTGCGTTTTGATAAACCGCAAGATTCCAAGGGTAAATCACCCCTGATTTAGCAAATTCTTCAACCCAATCTTTGTTGATTATTTTCATACAGTCAAATTCACAAAAATTCGATGCACAATGTGCAATTCTGGATGGACACCCTCTTAAACATGGTTCATTTACCATAATTTCCAGCTGGACTTTGGGGAATAATTTTTTTAAATTTTTCAAAAATTCAAAATTCCGATTTTCATCAATGGCAATGTCTATAAGTTTGATATTTGGATAATTTTTCAATAAATTAACATATTGAGTTAAATTATGGAATTCAAAGGAAGTTGAAGCCTGCAGTTCAAAATTTGGATATTTTTCACTTAAGATTTTTAAAAGCTGAGAATTTGAAACTTTGATTTTTTTAACATCTGCGCGTTTTAATTCATCAAGCAAATTAAAAAGGTTTTTGGAATTTTTCTTAAAGTCATTTTCTAAAATCGGACGAGGGGAATTTAGAGTGTATGTAAAATCAAAACCTTTGTTTTTAGCATAATTTACAAAATATAAAAAATCATCAATCGTTTTAATTTTTTCATTTTTTCCCCTGCGCGAATGAAACCCTTCAAGATTCACTGCCAGAGGAAAAGGGAGCGAATTATAAAGAGAAGTTATTTTTGATTTTTTATATTTTGAATTTAAATTTTCTAATTCATCGATTAATTGAGCATTTAAAGGCAGGGGGGATGTTATATTAAATTTTTTGGAATTATTTAAATTTTTGTTTAAAATATCCGAGCGATTAAAATCGGTTTTGTCTTTTTTAGTGCTGCAAGCGGATAAATTCAATGCCCCCAAACTTCCTGCTAAAAATAAGGATGATTTTAAAAGTTCACGCCTGTTCATGGTTTAAATTATAACATAAACTTAGGCTGTTGTCGGATCGTTAAAGATTATTTTTGTATTTTTGAAAATATTTGTTTCTTTGATTTCTTTATAATAATCTTTAGCTAAAATCTGTCCTTTTGAAATTAATTGCGTATTGTTTTCATTCAAAATTGCAATTAATTCCCTTGAATTCATAAAATAATCCTTAACTTTAACGTAAAGATTGAATTTTTTGTGTTTTTGTTTGATTTTTGAATTGATAAATTTAATCGCATCCATAAGATAAATATTGTAAGCAAAATCAATTGAAAAATTGATATAAAAATCAAAATTATTTTTCGTTAAAACCTCAAAATACCCAAGAAGCTTCTCTTTTTCCTCATCTTTAAAAATATATTTTATACATTTATTTTTAAACTGGTAATTCTGCCTTGAAAAAAGCATTTTATTGAAAGAGTTAATATTTTCATTATAAAAAGTACAAACATTGTTGATTTGCTCGTTTTTGAGCGGTTTTAGAATGACTCCGTAGTTTAAATCATTCAAATTAATTTTATATAAATATTCACACCCGCAAAAACGGAAATTAAGTTCGTTTTTAAAAATGTTTAATAATTGAGCTTCTTTTTCATCCGCAACAACATAAAATTGCGCAGCACCCATCGCCCGATAACGCGTAATGACGTAATTTACAAGCTGTTTTGAAACAAGGGCGGAGTTTTCCTCCAAAATCAATTTTGTAATTTTAAACCGCGTATGGCTCTTTGCATCTTTATCTAAAGTCATTGTGCCCAGAACCTTATTGTTTAACAAAAGAGAGAAAGTTTCGTTTTGAAATTTCATTCTCAAAGGCAAAAGATGATTAACAAAACAACAAAAAGATTTTATTAAATTAGCTCTTGATTTTATAAAAACTATGTTTTTTACTTCAATCATATTATTTTTTATAGCATTTTTGATAAGCCCAGGCATTATGATTGTGGATAGATTCAAATGCCTGCATTTCTACTTCATAGAAATTAATTGAATCATTTTCTTCTAATTTTACAACAATATCTCGTATTACATCTTCGACAAATTTCGGATTTTCATAAGCAGTTTCTGTTACAAATTTTTCAT
>CAPYQR010000133.1:0-2123 GCA_948742005.1 uncultured bacterium | reverse complement strand
GAAACTTCCGCGCGAGCGATAGGAATCATTTTCGATTTCATCAATTGAATCCAAGATTCCGCGGTTTTAATCAAATCTTCAAGCCAGATGTGTTTATCGTTATCATAACTTACTTTTATCTTTAATTTTGCGCGCTGATTGTGCGCACCGTAGTTTGAAATTTCTTTAGAACAAGGGCAGAGTGTTGTTATCGGAACATTTACAATTAAATAAAATTTATAATTACATTCCTTGTCAACTTCGCCCTCAAACGCACAATCATAACACATCAAGGATTCGAGCCTGCTTACGGGCGCTTGTTTTTTAATAAAATATTTAAAATCAAATTTTGCATAAGCATCGGTCGCTTCAAGCTTGTTTTTCATATCAAAAAGGACTTTTTCAATATCAAGTGAGGATAAGCTTTCGCGGGTGTATTTATTTAAAATTTCAAAAAATCTCGACATGTGAGTGCCTCTATAACAAGAGGGCAGACTCACAGACATTTTCACCTTTGAATAAACCGTTTCAAGCTCGATTGAATCGTCTTTTTCCTGCGGTTTGCGCTCGATTTTTAACGGGATTTCAACATCACGAACCCCGACTTTTTGAATCGGGATATTTCTTAAATCTTTTTGATTTTGAACATCTTTAATCATTTTTATTCAAAGCTGTTTTTTTCTAAAGCAAGTAAAAGTTTTAATGCAGCAACACGCTGTGTTTTAGGGTCAGCCTGGCGGAGCATTTCAACAGCTTTTATCATAACAGGGTCATCATCATACCATCTGTTGCCTTTTCCTTGATATTGCGTAACAATTTGATAAATTCTCTCAATTACATCCTGCGCAACATCTTCCTGCAGTTTAAGCATGAAATCTTTTGCCTGTTCTTTTTGTTCGTCTGAGGATAATCTTAAAAGCTCCAATGCCTCTTTTAAAATCGGGTCTCTGTCATACCAGCGTTTTCCTCTATTAATATTTTCACTCATAAATCCGCCTTTCTTACATTGATTAGTATAGCAAATTTTCGCATTTTTTAAAAGAACATAAATTTAATTCCACAAAATTTTTAATTATACCAATTTCAAAAAATTAATTTTACCCAGATGACTAATTTTAATTTACATTCTTAATTCATACAATAATCAAAAGTAAAGATAATTAGTACAGGAAAACACCATGCAAAACCAAAAAACCATGCAATTTATGCCCCCAAAAGTAGAATTAGAGGAGCTTGACAACCTTTTTATACAATTATGTTCAAAAACCTGCAACCTGAAGTGCAAATATTGTTATATCGAAAAAAATCCCTATAAAAAAGAAGAAGATTTTATTTCACTTGATAAAGTCAAACAAGCGCTTTTATTTTTAAAAAGTCAAAAACTAAATTCAATTTATTTAACAGGCGGAGAACCTTTGATGCACCCTGATTTTAACCATATTTTAAGAATGTGCCTTAAAATTTCAAACACAACAATTTTAACAAACGGCGTTATGATTAACGATAAAAAAGCAAGATTTTTGAAAAAAATTGATGATGAAAGCAATTTTGAAACAATTTACCGCGTAAGTTTGGATTCAATTGATGAAATCGAAAATGATTCCTATCGCTCGCGCGGAAGTTTCAGAAAAGCACTCTGTGCGATTTTCAGCCTTTTAAAATATGAATTTAACCCGATAATCAGCGTCGTTAACTACAAAAATAAATCCCGCGCAGAAATTTTTTATGAATTTAAGGACTTTTTTTCAAAAAAAGGTTTTGAGCTTGAAGATATTAATTTAAAAATTATTCCGTTTTTTAATTGTGATAATTCACCCGAAAACAGCGCAAAATTCCAAAATTGTGATTTTGAAATAAGCAATGATATTAATTTTGAAAAACTTGACTGCTATAATTCAAGAGTTGTTTCGCAAAACGGCGTTTATTCCTGCCCTATGCTTGTTAATGATTATCGCGCGCGATTAGGTTCAAGTTTGGCAGATTGTTCAAGGGTTAATTATTTAGATTGCGAAAAATGTTCAATCTGCACCAAAAATCCGCAAAAAATTCAGGCGAATGATTGGATGTAGAAATTTTGCGCATGAATTGTTTAAAATTAGAAGAAAATGATTCAATTAATTTCTATGAAGTAGAAATGCAGGCAT
>CAPYQR010000132.1:3178-4520 GCA_948742005.1 uncultured bacterium | reverse complement strand
GCGACATACAGCTTTTTTGTACGCGCAGAGCACTATGCGCTTCAAAATCCGCTCCTATTATTTTTCCGATTACAAATAAATTTTCAATATCAGAACTCATTAAACTTTCAAGCGGAAGTTCGTAGTTTGGTGTTTTTTGTAAAACTGATTTATTTTTTTCGCTTGAATGTATGTCGATTGAATAATTTGCTTTTAAGACAGGGTTTTTAAAGGTCTTTAGGTTTATTATATCGTCTTTTGTGTATGTATATTTGGTTTTAACCCTGTTTTCTTCTCTTATTCCCGTAATTGGAGCTATATTTGTAATAATTGCGTTTTCAAAACCGGGAAATTTTGCCTTAACAAAGGAATATAAACGATAGATTGCACGACGCGCTTTAAGGAGCTCGTTTGAATTTTTAAAGGGATTACCCTTATGGTTATCAATTCGGGGGCAATTAAAGGCAACCTGAGTAGTTGAACCTGCTGTTGAAAAAATCTGAAAATAACTTCTATCTTCTTCAATTAACATTTTTTCCTCAACCCCAAGCTTAAAATACTTGTCTAAAGCCCATTTTCGAGATTCATCCCATGTACTTGCCGTTGTAAAATGTAGTTCATTGTTTGTATTTATATCGTTTCGATAGGTATTGGTAATATTCTCATCTTTATCTACTGTTAAAATAAAATCACAGAATTTTTCAACATTAACATTTCCTAAAATAAATCTTAAGGTATTTTGCTGAACTTTTTTATTGTCATCCATAAATTTACATCCACAAAGCAAACTAAGTTTTCCTGAGCCTGTTGCATCAATAAAATATTTCGATTCGACAGGTATTAATAATAATCCAGAAGATAAAATCACTTTGCTTATGGTATTTTTATCAGAATCATTTTTTGTTTTAAGAACCTGAATAATATCTGTTTCAAATAAAATATCAAGTTTGCCCTCAACTTCATCACAAGATAAAATATCATCAAGAACAATTTTTAATAATTCCGGATTAAACCAGCCGTCATTATTATCTTTGTAAGTAATTTGCGCGCGATATTTTTTAGCGGTTTCGACAAGTTTTTTATAATAATCACAATTTAATTCTTCAACCGATGATTTCATAACAGGAACAACAAGTCCGCCTGTCATCAAACCACCCAGATAATTGTTTTTTTCTACAAGAAGCGTTTTAAGTCCCAGCTTAGCGCAATTATAAGCACAAGAACACCCCGAAGTCCCCCCGCCAATAATTACGACATCATATTTTAAATTATTTTCCATAATTTAATTATAAGATAATTTTACTGAATTTAAAAGTGGAATTAGTGATATGATAAAATCAATACTTTTAACCCTATATTCATA
>CAPYQR010000132.1:0-3168 GCA_948742005.1 uncultured bacterium | reverse complement strand
GATTGTAATTCAAGTTTAAAAGTTTAAAATAATCGTTCTTGTTTGTTTTATTTTTTCTAATGAATTATTGTTTTTTAATTGATAATCTAAAACAAAATTAAGGAGTAGAAAAATGCAGAATACGATTAATAATAAAGAAAACGAAAAAATAAGATTGATGCTTATTGATGATCATAAGCTGTTTCGCTGCGGGATTAAATCTTTGTTTGAAAATTCAACAAAAATTTGCGTTGTAGCAGAAGCTCAAAGCGGCAAAGAGGGTGTTTCGAAAATTTTGGCACAAAATCCTGATGTGGTTTTGTTGGACTTGGAGCTTGGGGACATTAACGGTCTTGACTTAATTGAAAAGGTTAATGCGCAGAAGCCAAATACAAAATTTATAATTTTAACTACACATTGCAATGAACATGTTATAAATAAAGCAATGAAAATGGGTATTTACGGGTATATTTTAAAAGACATTAATTCTGAATTGCTTGATATGATTGTTAAATCGGTTGCAAACGGAGCTATGTGGATTGATAGAAAAGTTGTTCAGATTTTAAGAGAATTAAATCCAAATGTAATTCCGAATACGCAAGTTTCGCGCACAAACTTTAAAACAACCCATGCAAATTTGACTGCGCGCGAGTATGAAGTTTTGAAGCTTGTTGTTGACGGAAAATCAAACCAGCAAATAGCACAGGCGTTAAACATTTCTGAACACACTTCAAAAGCCCATGTTTGCAATATTATTCAAAAACTTGTTGTTGATGATAGAACACAAGCTGCCGTTAAGGCAATTAAAGAAGGTATTGTTTAAATTTTTTAGAATCTTATCAATACCAATCGTTACGATATAATTTTAAAGAATATTATAAATACCAATCGATTAGACATAATTTAGGAGAAAAAAATGGAAATTAAAAAAATTACGGATGAAACTAAAAAAGCAAGAGAGTTTTTTCAACAAAAATTTTCTTTTATGTCCAGCCCTTTTGAATTAAACAGAAAAATAAAAGATTTTATTGAAGATGTTAATATTGTTGATGTAAGAGATTATGATGATTATATTGACGGTCATATTCCTTATGCAATCCATGTGCCTTTTGGCGACCTTGAAAATCATCTTGTTATGTTCGAGAAAGATAAACTAAACATTGTTTATTGTGAAAGCCAATATTGCTCTTTAGCTTATAAAACGGCTTATGTCTTGGCAGACAAGGGTTTTAAAGTTAAAGTTTTATCAGGAGGCATATATATTTGGAAAAAATTAGGATTTGATGTTGTTAAAACGTCATCTGAACAGTCGTTATAGATAATATATATGTAGTATTTAACAATTCTTAATATATAGTATTATAATAAAAGATTAATGCAGATAATTTACATAAAAAAAAGCCTAAAAATAATTTCAGGCTAAGATTTACTAACGATACAAGACTCATTTTTTAACCGTTTTTGCCACTCCAAAATCGGTTTTTTTTACACTTTTTTTGGTGCATTATCTATAATAACCGATAAAAAAATTTTTGCAAGAAATTTTTTTTACGGGTTTTTTATTTTTGCTATGAAATTGCAAAGTTTTTATAATTATAAAAATCAAAATAAAAATAATTTGTCTGTAAATTTTAATTTAAATCCAAATTTTAAAGGAGATTTTGAAGATAAATTTGTCAAAAAACAAAAAAATAATCCTCAAAATTCCAAAAACTTAAATTTTATTAAAAGAGTTTTGCAAAATTTTTTTTCATTTGATAATTCTTCTATGAAAGGCGAATTAACAAATATTTTTGATAAATACAATTTAAATTCCGATTCCGGGAAAAAAATCTCAAACAAAAATTTCAAAAATATAATGGATTTAATTAATGATAATAAATTATCCTTTGAATATTTAGACGAAATCTGTTCTTGTCTTGCGACAGAAAAAGAATTCAACGAGATTTTGGGAAATATTTTGAATGCTGTTAAAATTGCAAAAGTTGAATCTGTTATCGATATTAGATTTATTTCATATTTCTATTCGTCTGATTATTTTTCTAAACTGCACTCTGATTTTGAAAAAGCTCTTCCAAAGGCAAATTTGTCATCTTTAAGCAAGGTCGAAGATTTCTGTCTATCGGATGTTCTCAAGGGTGTAAATGATGATATTTACAATCAAGAAGAGCTGGATAATCTTGAATATTATGCACCTTTTAAAAAAGATGATATTGAAACAGCAAGAAAAATTGTTTCTTTTTATGATGAATTTGATTATAAACAAAATGGAAAGAGTTTGTCATCTGCGGTTTTTCTTTTAGATGCAAGCGGTAATGTAGATAAATTGGGCGCTATGTTAAAGTTGGATAAAATTAAAGAAATTCCCTTAAAAGATTTATCTGATTTTATTTTAAATATAAGTTATAATTCCTCTGAAAATTTTGATTTTGACAAAATTGTTGAATTATCAGGACATGAAAAAATAACCAAGGATAATTTTTTATTATTTTCTAAATGTTTTACGCATGGAATGTTTGATGATAAAACTTTTGATTATGTTGAGAAATTTTTAAACGACCCTGAAATTACAAAAGAAGATGTTGAATATATTTCTACACTACAGTTGGATTGTGCCAATTATAAAAAAGCAATAATTTTGCAAAAAGCAGGTTTTGAGCCTTGGAATTCAAGCGAATTGTCAAATTTAGACGATAATGATTTTGATTTAGTGCTTTTGTTTGCGCAAAATAATGTTGATTTTGATGATGTTCAATATTTTATTGAAAATTATGACAAGACTATTGTTGAAAAAATTGCTTCACTTTGTTGTTTTATTAATTCAAAAGTTTTAATTGAAATTCTTCAAAATAATGATTTGGATAATGTTTTAAATGTTTTGGATGATGAAAAATTAGAAAAAAATGATGTTCTTTTATCGAAATTAAATCCTTTGAAATACAATGAAAAAATATGCGCTTTTTTGGCCTCAAGTTTGTTTGATTTAAACTTAGATTTAGATTTGAGCGAAATTTCGGCAAAAGAACTTACCTTTTTGCCTGAATTGCTTTCAGATATTATTTGTGAAGATTTTTCGAATGTAGAATCTGCTTATTTTGTAGTTCTGGATTATTTTGCTGATTCTATCAATAGAGATTTTAAAAATTTAAATCAGGATGATAAAATCACTTTACTTGCATCCTTAAACAC
>CAPYQR010000131.1 GCA_948742005.1 uncultured bacterium | reverse complement strand
GTTGAGGGATGAAGGTTGACGGGATAAGAAAAGTTGCAAATTTAAATAATAAAAAATTAGATTTTCATAAAAAGAAAAATTTTAACAATTATGTAAATGTCGTTAAAGATAGCAGCAAAAAAAACAACAATCAAAATATTGCTTTTGGTGGTATTGGTATGTTAATAATATCGCTGGTGGATTTAATAATTGAATATCCTGTAATTCTTCCAATTGCAACTTGGATAACCTCGGCTGGTGCATTAGCAATATGTATCGCAAATACAACATACAAGTCAAATATTGATGAAAAAAATAGAAAAAAGACAGAAGAGGAAGTAAAGAAGCAAGAACAAGAAAATATCAAAAAACTTTCGCAAAAAATGAAAATTTCAATAAAAGATGCACAAAAGTACCATGATAATTTTTTATCAATTGCCATGATTAAACCGACAAATAATGGGCACGAAAAAGGAATTAATGCTATTATGGGCTATGGAATTGAAAAATACAATCTTGCAATGGATTTTTTAACTCCAATTATAAGTGCTCAAAATACTCAAGATGAACAGGCAAAAAAAGTTGTTCCAAACGGTTTATTGTTATATGGCCCCGGAGGTTCAGGCAAAACTTACATTATGGATAACTTGTGCGATCATTTAAGGGAATTTGGAGTTGAGGTTAAGGAGATAATTTTTGATGAAAATCATGAAAAAAATGCAAATAATATAAGAAAAGCATTTATTGAAGCAGAAGAAAATTTTAAAAATACAGGAAAATATACAATAATAAAATTTCCTGAAGATATTGATAATAAATTTACAAAAAGAAATATAAGTACAAATTATTTAGAAGAAATGGGTTCTTTTTTGTATAAAGCAGATAATTGTGCTTCAAGAGGAGCTATATGGATTGGTACGGCAAACTTTCCGCAGCAAATAGATAAATCAGTTTTAAGGCGGGCGAGCTTAAAAATGCCTATTGGTAATATGCAGGATTTTGAAATTGGCGATATGATTAAATATAGTATATTAAATTTTAAAGACAAAAAAACAGCAGATAATTTTAATTATCAAAAAGTTGTTGATTGTGCAAGAGAAATCAAACAAGATTTTACACCTTATGAATATAAAACATTTGTGCAAAATACTCTAAATTCATACGGAACAATTACGGCAGACAAAGTAATTGAAAAAATTAAAGAAACAATGGATAATAAATTTGCTACTTTGGATGAAGATACAAAAAATCAATTTAAAAATGATCAAGAATATATTAAAATGATAGATGAAAATAATAAGGATTATTAAATGATGCTAATAAATCATATTAAAAATGTAAATTTTTCTAATGTTTCTTTTAAAAATTCAAATATTAAAAAAGAGGGAAATTTTATTAAAAATACAGATAAAATTATAAAAACAGATTTATCTGAAAAGAAAAATTTTTCCCGAAAAAGGAATATTATAATAGTTTCAATTTTGTCTTTAATTGTGTTAATTGCAGCAATGCTTAAAGGGAAACAAATAGCGGAGCTTTTTAATAAAAAAAATATACAACAAGCTGATTTAAATATCAAAAATACATCAGAAATAATGCCTAAAGATGAAAAAACAACTGATAAAGTTAAAGATATTGTGCAAGAATTAAAATCTAAAGAACAACAAAGAATTAAACTTGCAAAAGATGAATTAATTAAAAATGTTAATGATGGAAGTTTAGCGGGCGGCATCGCCTTTTACGGCCCAAAATCAAAAGCAAAAGAAGAAGTTCTTGAAAAATTTATCAACGATTTATCAGATAATGACTATAAAATAGTTAGAATTCCAACAATAAACGAAACAACTCCCGAAGAACTTGCCAAAACCATATCAAACAACATGGAAAAAGCACAATCCGACTTCAAAACAACCGGAAAAAGAACACTTCTTGTCGTCAGAGATTTAGATATCATCGGAGAAAAAAGAAGCAACACAATACAATATATAAGTATAATTGACAAATTATTAAAAACCGAAAACTGCAAAGAAAAAGGTTTTGCTTGGGTTTGGGATGCGCAGGATGTTAAAAATATTGATACTGCATTAAAGAAGAGAACTAAACAAGCAATATTAATACTGCCATCGCAAGACGATAGTCTTGAAGTGGTTAATAAATTTTTAGAATATATAGAAAAAGACAAATCAAAAAAACATCAGGATGAATTTGTTGAATATGCTAAAAAATTGTTAGAAAATAAAATATAAAAATCAGGAGAAAGAAATGCAAATATCGCCAGTTAGCAATTTAAACAAAATTTTAATTAAGAAAAATAGCGAAAAAAGGAAACAAAGTTATGCAAGACAAATATTTACCAAAAGTATAAATTTTTATAATTGTAGCGATATTTCTTTTGCAGGTTTAATAGATGGTCAAAAAATTAAAATAAATAAAATTAAAAATGAATTATTGAAACAAAATCCAATGATTAACGGCATCGCCTTTTACGGCCCAAAATCAAAAGCAAAAGAAGAAGTTCTTGAAAAATTTATCAACGATTTATCAGATAATGACTATAAAATAGTTAGAATTCCAACAATAAACGAAACAACTCCCGAAGAACTTGCCAAAACCATATCAAACAACATGGAAAAAGCACAATCCGACTTCAAAACAACCGGAAAAAGAACACTTCTTGTCGTCAGAGATTTAGATATCATCGGAGAAAAAAGAAGCAACACAATACAATATATAAGTATAATTGACAAATTATTAAAAACCGAAAACTGCAAAGAAAAAGGTTTTGCTTGGGTTTGGGATGCGCAGGATGTTAAAAATATTGATAAAACTTTGTTAAGAAGAACGAGTGAATTTATTCTTGTAAAACCGGGAATTGAAGACGATAAAAAAACCTGGGCAAAATACATCGATATAGTTAATTCAAGACAATCGGGCGATGAGAAAGAATATTTATTAAATGATATTGTGCAGACAATTCCTGATAGATTTCCAATTAATATTTCTCCATTTGTACAAACTGCAATTGAACAATTAAAACAGCAAACAAAACAAAATGATGACGATTCAGCTTTTGAACTTCCAAAATTAACTTCTTTTGAACAAGAATTGAGTTTTGACATTAATGAATTAAAAAATTTACAAAATGATAAATTTAATTTTGAACAATTGGAAAAAATCAAAATTGGCAACAAATCTCTTGTTGATTTCTGGCTTGAGGCGGATAATAAAAATCCTGATAATTTTACTACCAGATTAAAAAGACTTTATTTGATTGAAACATTAAAAGATGAAGATAAAACTGTACAATTAATCAATCTATCGCTTGATGAGCTTGAAAAAACAAACGCGCTTGTAAAATCTGCAAGAAAAAATTATAGAGAAATTTTGGACAACGAAACGGAATTAAATGATGAACAAAAAGAGATTTTGATTCAGCAGCAGGATTCAAAATTATTTTTTCTTGTTATTTCAAATAATTTAAATCCTGATAATGATATCGAGCTCCAATTAAATACAATTAAAACAATAAAACAACTTTCAAAAGAAAAAGAAGAAGTAAGACAAAATGCGTTTGATAATATATTTAGCAAGCTGGCTGATTCTTCTGTTTTAAAAAGTGATAAAACAGAAGATATTGAAGCTTTGAATTATGTTTTTGAGCTTGTTAATCAGAAAATTCAAACTTCATCAAAAGAAGAAAAAGAAAATTTTGCATTATTGTTTGATGAATTTAATAAAATAAAAGAAAATGGAAATATTGGCGATTTTTCTTTTATCTGGGAAGAAATCCTTGACTTTGCTCAAGAATATTTTGAAAACGAGGTGCTTGATGAATTTACAAATAACAACATTTTGCTTTTAAATTCAATTAACGAAAATAAAAAAGGAATTGAAGATAAAAGTATTTTAAATTTGCTTGAAAATTCAAATTTGACAATTGAACAAAAAGATTTTATTGCAAGATACGCATCAAACAAAGCTTTTAGAACAATGATTAAAAATCCTGATTTAGATATTGAAAGTTTTGTTGAGGAATTAGTGTTTTTTGAAGTAGGAAACAGGAAATTGATTAATGAAAGCGGAATTGATTTTTCAAAAGAAGAATTTGAAAAAATAATGACGGATAAATTTCGTCAAATTGATAGGCAAAACAGAGATATTAATATTCAAGGTGATAGAATCACCGCAAAATTAGATGAAACAAACGCGATAATTAACAGGTTTTCAAATAATTTTAATGATTATGCTGAAATGTCTTTAAACTTACAATCACACGAAATTCAACAATTAATTGAACTTAATAATAATGTTAAGGAAATTTCTCAATATAATAACGCGCTTTTAAGAACAAAATTAGTTGAACTTAAAAAAGACAAATATTTTAGTGATATTGTTGATGAAATTATTGAAATTCTGCCTGAAAATTCTAAATCAGGTTTGGATGATTTTCTTTCAAAAGTTGATTATCTTGCAAAATATGAAAAAAATTCATTAAGAAAAAAGAAAATTTTAAAAATAGCCTCCATTTTAACTGCTGCGGTT
>CAPYQR010000130.1 GCA_948742005.1 uncultured bacterium | reverse complement strand
CGCCTACACCGTCTTCAATTTGCAAAAAATCACCATAATATTTTTTTTCAGGCACATCAAGCCCCGCAAGAAGAAAGAATTCGTCTGATGCCATTGCTGTTTGCTTTTTAATACTTTTATTAAATTCATTAATAATTTCAATTGTTTGAAGTGCAATTTTTTTATCAACTTTACTGAATTCTTCTTTTCTGAATTTTGAAATTCCCACAGGAACAACCGCAACGGATTTCAGTATTGATTTGACGCTTTTTAAATCATCAAGGGTGCGCTTTAATTCAAGCCCATCGTTAATTCCCGGACAAAGAACAATTTGCGCATGGATTTTGGTTTTGATTTTTTTAAATCTTTTTAATTGCTCCATAATCTTGTCTGCGTTTGGATTTCTGGTCATTTTTTTGCGCAGCTCGGGGTTTGTTGTATGAATTGAAACAAAAAGGGGAGAAATGTGATATTTTTCAATTTTTTCCCAATCGTCTTCCTTGAGGTTTGTTAAGGTTACATAAGTTCCCTGGATATAAGATAAACGCCAATCATCATCTTTAACATATAAACTTTCTCTTAAACCATCGGGCTGTTGATCAACAAAACAAAAAATACAATGATTTAAACATCTTTTAACTCCGTCAAAAACAGCGCTTTTAAAGATTATCCCTAAATCTTCATCAAAATCTTTTTCGATTTCATACTCTTCAAGTTCAATTCTTTCAAGCTTTTCATTTCGATGCTCAACTAATAGATTTATTTGTTCATCATTAACCAAAAAGCTGTATTCAATTATGTCTTTTGGATATTGATTATTGATTGAAATAATTCTGTCATTTTTTTTGATTCCAATTTCTTGCGCAATTGAATTTTCAACAATATCATCAACAATCATTTCAATTTTTTCCATTTATAATCCTTGATTTTCAAGCAATTCGATTAATTTTTCCAATTCGTCCAATGTTATATTGATTGTTTGCTTTTGAATTTCATTAAGGTCAATATATTCATTCTTCAAACCGTTTTGAAGTTTTATTTTGTGCAGGGTCAAAATATTCAACAGATTTTGTTTAAATTCGACAAGTTCCTTAATACTCAAAATATCACAGCAATAAAGCAGAATTTTTGCTTCATTTATCACATGATAAGGATTTTTTGAAACGTATGAAAGCATCAAATCAACAAGATGTTTTTTTCCTGTTGATGTTATTGCATAGGTTTTTGTCAGCATGCCTCCATCAGACATTCTTTCAACAAATTCCACACACGAAAGCTTTTCAAGCCTTTTAATACAAGGGTTAACTGTTCCTGCGCTTGTTTTTAAATATGCAAAGAAAAATTCATCAATTATTTTTGAAATTCTGTAGATATTTGAATCGTATTTGCTTAAAATGTATAAAATTGCAATTTCAATCATAACTTTATATTATCATATTTAAAATGATAAGAAAAATAAATAAAATTAATTTTGTATGTAAATTTGTAAAGAAAAATTATAATATTATATAAAAAGTTTCCCTTTTATTATATGATTTTGATGGATATCCCCAAAATAAGGAATTAGTTTAATTGCAAAACAATTTCGACAGCCTTGATAATTTAGAAGTAAGAGTGCAGCAGTCCTCCGTCTTGCAGCAAAGAGCGGGGTTAGTTGCAGTTTATATGTATAAACAATTTATGGAATTTCATCAGGCAACGGTAAATACTAACGATATGTTTTCTAAAATTTTAGATAATTTGAATCTCGTTTTAGAATCCTTAAAACAATCGCTTAACGTAAGAAATATCCCTGTACAAAATGTGGCATGCCAGCTTGATGCTGCAAAAACACTTGCAATTGCCAATATTTTATGGCACAAAATCAGCTTCACATCCCGCTTCAACAATTCCCCGAAAGCACTGCCGCGCAAAAACAACAATCCAATGTTCTGTGGAAGAATTTTTGCAATTAACGGCAATTTTTCGGAACTTATCAAAGAAGAAGATGATTATGAAAAACAATTAGATATTTTATTAAGCAACGAAATAGCTTCTTTGTATGTTCCTGCTGAAAAAAACCAGCCCTGCGTTATGACTATCCGCCACAAAAACAATCAGGAGCTTTTAATCAGCCAGCTTGATGCTGCAAGGGAATTTTTATTAAAAGTTGTAGAAATCGTTTGTGCGGGCGGCGAATTTCACAAACAAAACACTGAAAAAACCGGATTTATATTCTAAAATCAGCCAATTTTTTTAAAAAAGGCTGATTTTTAAATTTTTACGCTTTTTAGCTAAATTCTTGCACTATGCGCTAAGATAATCTTTTTCATTAATCTTTGAAAAAAGCTCATTGCAGGTGCTTCAATTATTGATGCAAGAGTTCTTATCTCTTTTTCATATTGTAAACTTATGGGGTTATATTCACATAATTCTAAATCGTTTTCGTATTCCATCTTATCATCCTTTATTTTACTAACCTTACATTATAAATTTCGGCATTAAAAGATGAAAACTTTAGAATTTATTTTAATTGTTTACAATATTTAACATTTTTATGCAAGTAAGTTAAAAATATCTTCAACTTCTTCACTGCAACGTTCTTTTGAAGATGAATTAAAAGTTAAATGCAATTTTTCAACAAGCCCGTCAAAAGCTTTATTTATATTTTTAATCAAGACATCATCTTTGTCTATTTCTTTCCATTTATCGGCAATATGAAAATCACAATTAGCAATTTCTCTATTATCGGATAAATCCCAAACCGAAACACCGGCAACACGTCTGCTATCAAGGTAAAGGCTATCACAAAATCTAACGGCATACTCGCCCGGAACGTTTGTTAAACGAGCATAAACGTCATTTAAACATCTTACTATCTGTTTTCTTGCTTCGGGTGATTCAATTTTCGCAATTTTTTTTGCTTCTTGTCTTCTGTCTTTTTCAAATTTCCCGCCAATATAAGCAGCCTTAAAATTTAAATTACTAACATTTTGTAATTTCATCTTGATTTCCTTTCAAAAAATTTAAAACAGTATTGCTTTTATACTAAACCGCTGAAAAAATTTTGTTGTTATAATCTTGATTTTTGTAACATTAAATTACAAAAAAACATTTAAACTTTAGATGAGTTCATCTAAAATATCTTTAACTTCTTTTTCCGTTGTTTCAGACTTTCCTGCTGCTTTTAAATATTTTTGCAAAGACAAAGATACGTCATCAAAAAGGGTTTTTATTGCTTTTTTTAAATCTCCCTCTATTAATTGCGCGCCCCATTCTTCTCTAAGGCTTGTTTTAGCACTCGCAACACATGTGCCTGAAGCATCGGTAACGGTTACAACTGCTGTTTCATTGTCGTCAAAAAATGTTGAGGGTATTCTTGTGAAATATATCATATAATCTTCATTTGCTGCAAATTTCGACAATTGCGCATTAAGATTATTTAAACCATCTACAACATCTTTTCTTCCCTCGGGTCTGATATGCTGAATGTTTTGTGCTGTTGATCTTTTTCCATCGGGTATTTTTCCACCTGTATATACGGCTTTAAAGTTTATATTAAGGTTATTTTGAAGTTTCATTACATTTTCCTTTTTAAAAATCTTAAATCATATTTATATTAACCTCAAAAAAATAAAAATTTTCATTAATCTCGTCTTTTATTTTGAATTTTGTAACATTACATTACAAAAGAAAAATTTTATCTATACAATTTAACAATTTAGTATCAAAATTTTATTATGAAATGTTATTTTTTTGGTACATTTAACCCGATTCATCAAGGGCATGTTGAAATATCTAAAAGAATCAAAGAAAAATTTAACTTTGAGCAGGTTGTTTTTGTTCCTGCGTTTATGCCTCCGCACAAATTTAACAACCTTGCAAGTTACAAAGACAGGTTGAAAATGACCGAGCTTGCGCTTGGCGCGGAAAATGTTTCAAACATTGAATCAAAGTTAAAAGTTCCAAGTTTTACCTACCGAACGATTGAAAAACTTTTAGAAATTAATAATACCGATAAAATTAATTTTATAATCGGCTATGACCAATTTTTTCAAATTGAAAACTGGCGCGAAGCAGAATTTTTAAAAGAAAAATTACATTTTATCGTTTACCCGAGAAAATTCAAAAACGGACAAAGTTTATCATCAAAAGCATTTGATTATTTTAAAAACAAAGGTTATGATTTTGAGATTATAAATCTTGATTATTTGGATATTTCAAGCGAAATGATAAGAAATTATATAGCTGAAAACAAAGATATTACGGGATTAGTTGCAAAAGAAGCGAGAGAGTATATTGAAAGAAATAAATTATATAAAAACCTGGCTCGAGGAAAATCTTTCATCTAAAAGATTTAACCATTCACAAGGCTGCGCGCAGACTGCGCAAAAACTGGCAGAAATTTTTAATCTGGATTCTAAAAAAGCATATTTAGCAGGATTAATCCATGATTGCGCGAAAAATTTTGAGGATGAAAAATTAGTTGAAATTATCAAAAATGAAATCAAAACAGGCTTTGCCGCATCCGAATTAAAAAACCCTAAAACTTTTCATGCGATTGTCGGAGCGTATTTTGCTGCAAAAAAATGCTTCAACGGATG
>CAPYQR010000129.1 GCA_948742005.1 uncultured bacterium | reverse complement strand
GTCCTTTGTCGGGTGATGAAATTCTCTTAGGGAAAACAATTCCGCCTTTGATTGTTGCTTTTTTATCGAGTATTGTGATAACGCTTCTTGTTGCGTTTTTCTTTAGAGTTCCTTTTTTGGGAAATATTTTTCTTTTTTTGATTGCGGTTTTTGTTTCTTTGTTTTCCTTGATTGGTGTCGGGTTGTTTATCTCGTCTTTTTCATACACGCAGCAACAGGCGATTTTAGGAGTTTTTGCTTTTCAAACCCCCTCGATTTTATTATCAGGGTTTGTTTCCCCTGTTGAAGATATGCCGTTGTTTTTTCAATATATTAGTGCGATAAATCCTGTGAGATATTTTATGCTGATAATTAAAGGGATATATTTTAAAAATATGGATACAACAACCGTATTTTTAAATATAATCCCTTTAATTATCATTGGAATATTAGGTTTATTAATTGCACGCTGGAGCTTTAGAAAACAAGTAAGCTAGATTTTATTTTAAGATTTTATCTAAAACCATTATAATTTCATCAATTTTTTCTTCTATTTTTCCACTGTCATTTTCTCCGTCATTGATTAAAGATTCTTTAACACAATGGGAAAAATGACCTTTTAAGATGTCTAAATTGACTTTTTTCAAAATTGACTGGCTTGCTAAAATTTGGTTGCTTATTTCAATACAGCATCTGTCTGCTTCGCACATTTTTATAAGCCCGTCAATTTGTCCTTTTGCGGTTTTTAGAAGTTTTAAAACCTTTTCTTTTTGTGCAATCATATTATTTTACAGGGCAGCCTTTTTTGCAGGCGCTTGATTTTTTAAACAAGCCTTTTTGAGCTTCAGCTTTGTCACATCCGCAGCCGCAATCTGCTTTTAATTCTTCTTTTTTAGTGCATTTGCAATCTTCACATTTACAATCTTTGCAGGTGCATTTTGTGCAATCGCCTGTTTTGCATCCTTCGCAATCGCAATCGCATTTTTTATCTGTAGTTACTTTTTTGCAATTTTCGCTTTTGCAATCGCCGCAAGTACATTTTTCGCAATCGTCTTTTTGGCAGTTTTCACATTTGCATTCGCATTTTTTGTCAATTTTTTTAGAACAATTGCAATCCTGGCATTGACAATTTTCACATTTACAAGGCTGACCTGTTTTGCATCCGCAATCAGCAGCAAAACCTGCATTTGTCATAAAAAACAATGTTGTCATTGTTAAAATTGATAAAAACAATTTTTTCATAAATAATTTACTCCTTTTTGTAACACCCCCCCGGGGTGTAGTCTTTCTTTTATGATTATATTACTTTGAGATTTTTTGTCAAGACAAAAACTCATTATACACATTTAGTGTATTAATATTAAATTTAATATATGCTGATTTTAATTTAAATATTAAATACTACCTTGCCTTTATTATACAAATTGCGTATATTTTAATTTACTATAAGCAAAGGCTCGTTTATTTTATTTTCACAAATTTCAAATGCCTTGTTGATTTCATCAAGTGCTTGATTTAATTTTTCTTTTGAAATTTCATCAAAATAAAGTTTTGCTATTGTTTCGTTGTTGTTAACTTTATCACCGATTTTTTTAATCAATTCAACACCTGCACCGTAGTTAATTGAATCTGATTTTTTGTCGCGTCCTGCGCCGAGAAGTTTTGCACAATGTGCAACATCAAGTGCTGTTAATTTTGAAATATATCCTTGTTTTTTTGCTTTTATTTCAATTGTGTTTTTTCCTAAATTAAACAATGAATAATCATCAATTACTTTAACATTTCCTTTTTGGTGTTGAATAATTTCTTTGAATTTTTCTAATGCTGAGCCGTTTTTAATTACGGAATCAAAAAGTTTTTTTGCATCATCTTTATTGTTTGCAATTTTGCAGTTTAATAATGTTTTAATGGCAAGTTCAAGTGTGATTTCGTATAAATCTTTGTTATAATTCCCTTTTAAAAATTCAATCGCTTCAATAACTTCAAGTGCATTTCCAACCATTTTGCCTAAGGGTTGTTCCATTGAACTTAGAACAATATCGATATTATGGTTTAATAATTTTGCTGTTTTTTTCATTAATTCACCAAGGTCGCGGGCTTCTTCGCTTGTTTTTAAAAACGCACCCGAGCCGAATTTGACATCAAGAACAATTGAAGTTGCGCCTGAAGCGATTTTTTTGGAAACGACCGATGCGCAAATAAGAGACTTATTATCAACGGTTGCGCTAACATCGCGAAGAGCGTAAATTTTACCGTCTGCGGGTGTTAGATTAGGACTTTGGGATGAAATTGCTACTTTTATTTTTTTAATTTGTTCAAAAAATTCATCATTTGTTAATTCGCATTTAAATCCTGGAATTGCTTCGAATTTATCTACTGTTCCTCCGGTAAAACCGAGTCCTCTGCCTGATAATTTGGCGGTATAAACGCCAAGGGAAGCTAAAATCGGAATTAAAACAAGAGTAACCTTATCTCCGACGCCGCCTGTGGAGTGTTTGTCTGCAATATTGGGGGAAATTGATGAAAAATCCAAAACATCTCCGCTTTCAATAAAGCTTTGTGTTAAATATGCGGTTTCTTTGTCTGTTAATCCTTGAAAGCAAACTGCCATAAGCCAGGCAGACATTTGATAATCTTCAATTTTTCCTTTTGTATAATTATCAATTAAAAAATAAATTTCTTCTTTAGTGTGTTCTAATCCGTCTTTTTTCTTTTGAATTAAATCCAGCGTTCTCATTTTTCTTCTCTTTTTAAATTCTGTCAGTAATTAAATTATACCATTGAAAATCATTTATGATACGGTTCATTGTTTAAAATCTTGTGTGCGCGGTAAATTTGTTCCATTAAAATCAAAACTGCTTCCTGATGAAGAAAGGTCAGTTTTGACATTGAAAATTTAAAGTTTGATTTTTGACGGACAGCTTCATCCAGTCCATAAGCTCCGCCGATTAAAAAGAGGATTTCGCGATAATATCCATCGGTTTCAATTTCTCTTATTTTTTTGGCAAACTCTTCACTTGAAAGTTGTTTTCCCTCAATTTCCAGAGTAATTAAAAAGGAGTTTTGTTTGTTTTGAATGTATTGTGCGATATTTTCGACTTCGACAATTTCTACTTTGTTTAATAAGCGCTTTTGATATTCTAAAGCACCTTGTTTGTAGAAACTTTCTTTTAATTTTGCTTCAAGAATTATTTTTATATTCATTTAATTTTCGGTTTTTGCTTGAGTAGAATTTTGTCCAATCAAAAGGTCGTATTTTAATTCGTTTTCATTATCAGCTATAACTGCGGCAACAACAGCATCAGAAGTTACGTTGCATATTGTTCTTAACATATCAACAAAACGTTCTATTGTGAACAATAATGAAAAACCGACAACAAGCTGTTCGGGCGTTAAGCCGATTCCGTTTAAAATAAGGGCAATTGTAATCATTCCTGCACCGGGGATTCCTGCAGAGGTTGATGATGCGATTATTGCCAAAAATGCAATTTCAATAATTAACAAAGGAGTTAATTCAACACCGTACATTTGCGTTAAAAATAAAACAGAAATCACCTGTACGATTGCAGTTCCATCCATGTTTAAAGTTGCGCCTAATGGCAGAACAAAAGAGCAGACTCTGTTTGAAATTCCTCTTTTTTCACAGCATGTAATTGTTAAAGGCAAAGTAGCAGAAGAAGATGCTGTTCCGAAAGCAACCATGATTGCTTCTGAAATTGCGCCGTATAATTTTGTAACGGGAACTTTGGAAAATATTTTTAAAATTAAAGGATAAACAATGAAAAATTGAATCGCAAGCGCAAGAGCGATTGCAAGCGCATATTTTGAAATATTGTGAAAAACTCCAAAACCAAAACTTGAAACAGCGCTTGCACTAAGGGCAAAAACGCCGGGTGCTGCAAGATACATAATCCAATCCGTTATTTTCATTGTTGCGGCAAAAATACTTTCAAAAATTGAAACCAAAGGGCGTGAAATATCGCCTGATTTTGTTAAGGCGATTGCAAAAATCATAACAAAAATAATAATAGGAATCATTTTCCCCTCGGAAAGTGCACTGAAAGGATTTTTAGGAATTATATCAAGGAAGATTTGTGCAATATTTTCTTTTTGATAATTAATTGCTTCGGTTACGTAACCTTGGATGTGGGAAATGATGTCAGGATTTACTAATGCTTTAGCGCCTAAACCGGGTTGAAGAATGATTGCAATCACACTTGCAATTGCAACAGCTAAAACAGTAATGATTCCGTAATAAAGAATCATTTTTCCGCCTAATTTGGTCAGTTGTTTGGAATCTCCAATGTTTGAAATCCCGATTATAATTGCGCTTACAACTAATGGTAAAACTACCATTTGAATTATTCTAATGAACCCCGAGCCGACAAAGTCAAGGATTTTGTATACGTTTGGATAGTTTTCACTTGGGAAAAAACAACCGATTATTATACCGAACAAAAGTCCGAGAAAAATATGTCCGTTTCGTTTTATGCCCAGCAAAAGTGCTATTATAACCTGCATATGTAAACCCATGGGTAGATTTCCTCATAATAATACTATCTAAATTATTTTACCTCTATTTGATTGATTATGCAAAAAAAATCAAACGAAAAGCTTAATGT
>CAPYQR010000128.1 GCA_948742005.1 uncultured bacterium | reverse complement strand
AAAACTACATAATCAAACTTTTCACAACACGCAACAAAATCCTTGCCTCAAAATGCAATCCGCAGACAGTAAGTTTTATAATACAGATGTCTTAGATATTACTTAGCCAAAGGATATTCACCAGAATGGGTGAACCAAAGGTTAAAATCCATTGAGATTAGAAAGCACTTACGGATGAATGGCAAAGAAGCGGAGTAAAAAATGCTGAATACGCTGTTTTAACTGACATCTTAACTCAATAATGGGCAGGCATGAAAACTCGTGAGTATAAGGATTTTAAAGGACTTAAAAAAGAGAGTCTTAGAGATAACATGTCTAATATGGAGCTTGTATTGAATATGATAGCAGAAGTCTCTACAACAGAAATTTCAAAACAGAGAAATCCTAAAACTTTAGATGAAAATAAATCGGTAGCAAAACAAGGCGGAAGCGTAGCAAAAGAAGCACGCAAAAGACTTGAATTAGAAACAGGTAAACCCGTTATAACTGATGAAAACTTTTTACCTAATCAACGTAAACCTAAACAGATAAAGAAAAAAGATTAGAAAATAATAAATATTTACATCCCTACAAATCTCTAATCATTTCCTCAATCGTTTTATTAACAACTTTTGCAAATTTCAGCGCGTTAACAAGCGAAATATTGTGTTTTGCACATTCGATGTTACTTATGTATGATTTACTGAATCCTGTTAAATCAACGATGTCATCTTGTGATAAATTTGCTTTATTTCTGTAATATTTGAAATTAAGCCCGAAATTTTTTAATATTTTTTGTTCGTCCATAGTTTAATTTTATATTCTTGACAATAATTTTTCGATAGTTTACAATAGAAATTATTGTTCTAAAATAGTTTTAAAAAAAGAGGATTTATGACAAATAAAGATGTAACAATAAAATATATAAATGAATCGAGCAAAAAAAATATTGCAGAATTAAGAAAAATTTATAAAAAAACGAAAAATTTTGATGATTTTTTGTATAAAGAATTAAAAAAGATTTTCCTAATCCTTTGTCCGCCTTATTACGCGTTTGAAATATTAGCAAATTGTGTTGATGATATAAAAGATAATAAAAAGTATTATCCGGGCATGAAAAGCGAAGAAATTGAAAAAATTAACTCAATTTCAAAAAAATTAGATAATATTTGTATTTGTTTAAATTCGGCTGCTTATGAATTGGACAAATTGCTTTCTAATTTTGATAAATATTCCTCATTTGAGTATAATAATTAAAAGAAAAGAAGTTTAAAATAGAATTTGCAATCAAAAAATAAATATCATTATTAAATTGCAAATCAAATTACAGAATAAATTTTTTAAAGTTTAAAAATGGATTTTGAAAACGAATTTTTTAGAAAATATTCTCCAAATTTTGGAAAAATATAATCAAACACCTTTGTTTCTTTGGGAAAAATTTAGCGATTACGGGGTTTTTAAAAATCCTGATAATGACAAATGGTTTGGAATTATTATGAATGTCAAAAAAGATAAATTAGGCGAAAAAACGAGCGAAAAAATCGAAATAATCGACCTCAAGCTTGATAAAGATAAAATTCAAACCCTGCTATTGAAAAAAAGGTTTTATCATGCTTATCACATGAACAAAAAAAACTGGATTAGCGCAGCGCTTGATGAAACAAATGATGATGATTTTATTATGGAATTGGTTGAGGAAAGTTTTAATTTGCTTAAATAATTAAGCTAAATAATTTTGCGTAAATTTAAAACAATTTTATAAATCAATCTTCGTAACATCAACAAGTTCTTTTAATTCCACATTAAGAGCTTTGGCAATTTTATTCAAAGTTTCAATCGAGGGGCTGCTTTCGCCTCTTTCGATTGCACCGATTGAATTTTTGCTTAATTTTGACAGTTCTGTAAGTTTTTCTTTATAATATTTTATTTTTTTCAAAAAAATTTATCCTTTGTCAAATAAACTTGTCTTTTATTAAGTATGCTTTCTTGTATTAAGCTTATTAATTAAATATTATAAAACGGTATTATGTCAAGTTTAAGCATTAATAAAAGAATAGGAGTAAATATGACTTACAAAAGAAACACTGAACAAGAAATCATTAAAAGAGATGAAATTTTAAAATTCGCAGGAGAAAAAATAAAATCAATAAGATTATCGAAAAATATCACAATCAAAGAACTCTCTAAGGAAACAAAAATCAAAGAAAGCTATCTTTTGAAAATTAAAAAAGGAAAAGCAATACAAATGTCATTGAAACACGTATTTTTAATCGCAAAAGCATTTGAAGTCAAACTGAGCGAATTATTAAAAGATTTATATGCGCTTGTTTAAAACTTAAATAATAAATATTGACTTTATCAACTTTATACTTTATACTTTTAAAATAATCAAACCATAAAGCATAAAGTAAAATGAAAAATATATTATCTGAAATTGAAGAAAATAAACAAAAGCTTTTAAACCTTTTAAAAAATAAAAACAATAAAAAACAGCTCAACAGTTGGCTAAAGACAGAACTTTCTTACACTTCCAATGCAATTGAGGGAAATACCTTAACCAGAAAAGAAACAAGGCTTGTAATTGAGGAAAATTTGACTTCTTCTTCAAAACCTTTAAAAAATTATATCGAAGCAGTTAACCATGCAAAAGCTTTTTGCAAAATATTAGAATTAATTGAAAATAATTTAAATATAAAAGAAAAAACAATTCTTGATATCCATAGAATTATATTAACCGGGCTTGATGATTTAAATGCTGGTTTTTACAGGGATTGCAGGGTTCGTATCCAAGGTTCAAATGTGATTTTGCCTAATCCTTTAAAAGTTCCTGATTTAATGGATGAATTTTATAAATGGTTATATGAAAATGCTGATAACGAGCCAATGACGGCAATAATTGCGCATTTAAAATTTGTTTCAATCCACCCTTTTGCAGATGGAAACGGCAGGACGGCAAGATTGCTGATGAACGCTTTGCTTTTAAAATCAGGATATACGCCGATAATTATTCGCCCGACAGACAGGAAAAAATATTTATCCGCAATTGAAAATTATCAAACAAAAAATGACGATGAAAATTATATTAAATTTATGCTTAGAATATTAAACCGTTCAATGAAAGTTGTCATAAATATGTTTGAAATTGAGGATCTGGATGTTCAAAAGGAATTGCTGACAATATCTAAATATGCAAAATATAAAAATCTTCCAACATCAACTATAAGATATTGGGTTCAAATTGGAAAGATAAAACCAACCGCTTATACAAATTCAGGATATATGCTTTTTAAAAAAGATTGAAATTTATAAATCAATCTTCGTAACATCAACAAGTTCTTTTAATTCCACATTAAGAGCTTTGGCAATTTTATTCAAAGTTTCAATCGAGGGGCTGCTTTCGCCTCTTTCGATTGCACCGATTGAATTTTTGTTCATATCAGCAAGTTCTGCAAGTTTTTCTTGTGAAATTCTTAGTTTTGTCCTGAGTAATCTGATTTTTATTCCAATTTTAATATTAACATCTAAACTTGTCATAATACCTATTATACTAGTCCATTGACATATTATCTACAACAGTTTATACTAGTTGCATAAACTAGTAGAATAGTTGAAAGGAAAAAATTATGGCATACATCAGAAACATTGAACAAGAAATTATTGAAAGAGATAAATTTTTAAAATTCGTCAGCGAAAGGATAAAACAAATAAGATTATCAAAAAACACTACAATAAAAGAACTTTCCAAAAGAACAAAAATCAAAGAAAGTTATCTTTTAAAAATCGAACAAGGAAAAGCAACAGGAGTATCATTAACGCAGACAATATTAATTGCTGAAATATTAAATGTTGAGCCGAGTGAGCTTGCTAGGGGGTTTTGTTTATAAAAAATTAGATATATCGATAGCAAAAAAATTTTTTTTTCATGTTTTAATATAAATGCATTAAAATTACTTAAGAAAGGAAAGAAAATGAATCCGATAAAAATTTCAAATGCGGTATCGCAATTTGCAAATTCAAAAGCAAGAAATAATTTTTTAAAAGCGGCTGATAAAGCTGTACAACAATATAATTTCAGTAAACTTCCGCCAATGACAAAGAAAGAAATTATTGTAAAAGATTCACTAGCTCATCCGTTTAAATTGATATCTTCTTGTGTTGCAAACAAAATTTCTTCAATATTGCACAAATAATTATTGAATTTAATAATGCAATATCTCATTGTCATCGGGAACTGTGACATTATTCAATTCAAGTTTTTTGATATCTTCCCTTGTTGCCGTAAGATGACTTACTGCATCCATATGGCTTGCGATAATTGTAGATTTTTTTGCGTATTCGGATATATTTTTAATATCATTTATATCCATTATTAGCCTTTCACCATCTCCAATACAAACAGTAGCTCCACAGGCGTTTACAATAATGACATCGGGTGCAAACGTATCAATAGTGTTTTCGATTTCATCATAATAAATAGTGTCGCCTGCTATATATAAAGTTTTTTCATTTTGAGCTTGAAATATTACTCCCATGGCTTCATAGGGCATGTTCATTTTTTCGCACATTGGTTTTACAACTTCAATTTTTCCATGTTGGCAAGGCGTTTTATATAGTTTTATATTATTAAATTCTGTTCCTTTATCTT
>CAPYQR010000127.1:3470-4643 GCA_948742005.1 uncultured bacterium | reverse complement strand
GTTTTACCGTAAAAGAAGATTCAAATGCGCTTTTAAGCGCACAAAAAGCAGGGGTTAAAATTAAAAAATATGATATTATTTATCAGGTTCTTGAAGATATTGAAAAAACCATGCTTTCATTATTGTCACCCGAAATTGAAGATGTTGAACTTGGTAAAGCTGAAGTTAGAGCTGTATTTACAGTCGGTAAAACAAATAAGATTGCAGGATGTTATGTTACCGAGGGTAAAATTGTCCGTTCAAAAACCGCGCGTGTCTTAAGGGACGGTGTTGAAATTTTCAAAGGCGAAATCGATCAATTAAAGCGCTTTAAAGATGATGTTAAAGAAGTTAAAGAAGGTTTTGAATGCGGAATTTCATTCCATAAATTTAACGATATCCAAGAGGGCGATATTATTGAAGTTTCAACAACAAAAGAGGTTGAAGTTCAAACACTTGTTTAATAATCTGATTATAAAAAATAAAATTTAAAGGAAAATATGTCTTTAAGAAATGAAAAAGTAAGAAAAGCATTAATGCGCGAAATATCAGATGTTATTTTTCGCGAAATCAAAGACCCGCAAATTTGCGGCATGGTTTCAATTACAAATGTTGAAGTTTCATCGGATAATACCTCGGCACGAGTTTTTTACAGCGTTTTTGGCACGGACGAAGTGAAAAAAAAGACCTCAATTGCTCTTGAGCGTCATATTGGACAAATTCGCCATGAAATCGGAAAAAGAATCAGACTAAGAAAAACACCCTCATTGTTTTTTATACTTGATGATTCTCTTGAGCGCGGAGCAAAAATGACAGAATTGATTAACAAAATTGAGCGCGGTGAAATTTAGTAAATAAATGTATTTTCTGAATATAAACAAACCTAAAGGCATTTCATCTTTTGATGTTATAAGAAAATTAAGAAAAATTTTAAAGATTAAGCAAATTGGTCATTCGGGCACGCTTGACCCGCTTGCAAGCGGAGTTATGCAGGTTGGTATTGGAAACGCCACAAAGCTTCTTGATTATTTATCTTCAGATAAAATATATATAGCAGATATTTGTTTTGGCTATGTTTCTGAAACTTTTGATGATGAGGGTGAAAAAATTTTCGTTAAAAAACCGGATTTTGATAGAGAAAATCTTATTGAAACACTTAAATCTTTTTTAGGCAAAACAATGCAAACTCCTCCA
>CAPYQR010000127.1:0-3460 GCA_948742005.1 uncultured bacterium | reverse complement strand
ATTTAAATTCACAAATGCCTGAAATTAAAGCACGCGAAATTGAGATTTATTCAATTGATCTTTTAGATGAAAATAATAAAAACCCTAACAAAATTACCGCAAAAATTAAAGTTCATTGTAAAAAAGGAACTTATATCCGCTCTCTTGTAAATGACCTTGGTCAAAAACTCGGCTGCGGTGCATATTTAACTGATTTAAAAAGAATTAAAGCAGGAAATTTTGATATTAACAATAGTGATGATTTACCTTTAGATATCACAAATATTAATGAAAATAATTTTAATAAAATCAACCCCCTTGATTGTCTTTCTTTTGAAAAATACGAGCTTAATGAAGAAGAATTCTTAAAAATACAAAACGGCAATTTCATAAAGCCAAAAATTCAATCCGATTATAAAAATGATGAATTAATATTATTAACAAAAAATAATAAACTTGTATCAATTGCAAAAATATCGGATAATTTAATTAAACCTAAAAAATTCTTTAAAGAAAACTAAGGAAAAAATATAAAATGAATACTTTTGTTAAAACTTTTTTCATCTGTCTAATTCTGTGTCTGGGATTTTTATTTTATCAATTAATGGGTGAAAACAGCTATTCTCCCGAGCTTAAACTTTCAGAATCCAGCATGTTTAATTCAAGCAAAGAATCAAATCATGTTAACAATAAATATATTCCAAAAGAAATTGAAAAAAATACAGATAATGAACTTGATATCAATTCAAATTCGCAAACCCCGGATACTGACAAACAAACCGAGGAATACAATAAAAATCAAGATGAAAACAAACAAAAATATTCTCATTCATGCTATTTTTTCTCTAAAAACGGCGAGCTTATTGAAATAAAAAAAGAAATGCCAAAACCTCCTACCCTGGAGGGGGTCATTACATTACTTTTAAAAGGACCGACGATACAAGAATCTAAAACGGGAATTTATTCTGAAATTCCGCCAAATGTTGATTTAATATCTGCAAAAAATACAAAAGATTCCATAATAATTAATTTATCTGCTAATTTTGGAAATGGCGGCGGAAGCAAGAGTGTTGAAAACAGAGTAAGGCAATTAAGCAAAACCGTTAAAAAATACCATCCGAAAAAACATGTTTATTTGTATATTAACGGTAAGGAAGTTGAATATCTTGGCGGAGAAGGGATTTATATCAAGCAGCCGCTTGATTAAAAAATTAACTATATTGCAATCCAATTTTGAGGAAGATTCTGTTTTTTCTTTGTTTTTTTGATTGTTTTAATGGAATAACTTTTTGGATTCATTAATCCTGACCAAAAAATAAAAGAGTAAGAATTGTTATCTAAAATTATTTCATGTTTTGTATTGGCAAGGAAATAAAAATTTTCAAGAGAATATAAATCGTCTAAAATTTTAATTGGAATATCAAAATTAATTTTATTTTTAATATCAATCGAAGAAAAAACATAAAGCACAGGTTTTTTAACATATTTGTTTAAACGCTCAAGAGCGTTATTTATATATTTCCAGTCGATTAAATTGTCTTTATAATCTTTTGAATCAATATACAAGCCGATTGAATTTGTTGATTTGATATCATCTAAAATATCATGATTTTTAATAAAATCTAAATTTTTAAGCTTAAAATCGCGAAGTATCTCATTATTCAGATATTTTAAATCGTCAATTTTAAATTTTGATTGCGAAATCATTTTTATTTTTTTAGGTTTATCAATAAATAACGAATTGTTTTTATTTGCGCGTGAAGTAATTTTATCAACGCGTGATGATGAAATATAGTTACAATCAAGTGAAAAATAATTCATCATTTTTTCAAAATCATCTCTTTTTTTAGGATTATTTTCATAAAAGCACTTTTTGTTTGTTTTTTTTGAGATAATTTTGCCATAAGCATAAATTGATAAATTATCGCAGAAATTATCCTTATAATCCAATAAAACTATATCTTTTTCAGCTATCATTTTGATTTTTCCGTAATTTGGCTTATTTACATTTTAATTTAACACAAATAAGATTAATAAATAAAGCATTTTTACAAAAAAGTTACTTTAAAATGGAAATAATAATAAATTCACCGCAAAATCCAATCTTTTTTCATATTTTTAACTATCCAATCAGATATTACGGCATTATTATGTCTTTAGCAATATTTTGCGGAATTTTTTTAAGCGAATATTTAATTAAATTAAAACATTCAAATAAAACGCTTGAAATATTTCAAGATTCAATTCCTTTTTCAATTATTTTCTCGATTATCGGTGCTAGAATTTTTTACGTATTGGGTTCATTTGAATATTATTTTCAAAATAAAAAAGAAATTATAATGATTAACCATGGAGGAATGTCGATTTTTGGCGGAATAATTTTCGGCATTTTTGCAATATTGATATATGCAAAAATTAAGCAGGTAAAATTTTTCAAATTTGCTGATTTTTATGCACTTGTTCTTCCGCTTTGCCAGGCTATAGGAAGATTTGGAAACTTTTTTAATCAAGAAGCTTACGGCAGACCGACAGATGGTGTTATTAAACTTTTTATAGACAAAGCTCACAGGATTGAGGGCTTTTATAATACAGATTATTATCATCCTGCTTTTTTATATGAAAGTATTTTAGATTTAGTAATTTTTGCAATTTTACTTTTAATTTATAAAAAATCAGATAAAGCAAAAAACGGTACAATTTTTGCAAGTTATCTGATTTTTTACGGAATAATAAGATTGATTATTGAAAATATTAGAATTGACAGCGTTTTAGATATCAACAATTTTCATATAGCTTCAATAATTAGCGTTTTAGCAATTATATGCGGGGTAGTTTTGTTATTTTTTATTAACCGCCATAACTTTAATCATTGATTTTCCTGTCATTTCTTCCGGTTTTTTGATTTGAAGAATATCAAGTATGGTAGGCGCTATGTCGCATAAAGCACCATTATCGTTTAGTTCTGTTTTATTGTTTGTTACAACTATAAAAGGAACGATATTTGTTGTATGTGCAGTTTGCGGAGTTTGCGTCTGCGGATTATACATTGATTCAGCATTTCCATGGTCTGCTGTTATAATCATTGTGACATTGTTTTCAAGTGCTTTTTTGGCAATTTTACCGACACATTCATCAACTGCTTCACATGCTTTAATTGCAGCATCCATTTTTCCTGTGTGTCCTACCATATCAGGATTTGCAAAATTTACCAAAATAAATTGATAATCTTCATCATCAAGCGCTTTTAAAACATTATCACAAACAGCATAAGCACTCATTTCAGGTTTTAAATCATAAGTTGCAACACTTGGCGATTTTACCAATGCGCGCTGTTCCAATCTTCCTGATTTTTCAACGCCGCCGTTAAAGAAAAATGTGATGTGTGCATATTTTTCTGTTTCTGCTGTTCTGAATTGCTTAATGTTGTTATCATCTAAAACATCACCCAAAATATTTACAAGAGTCTGCGGTTTAAATGCAA
>CAPYQR010000126.1 GCA_948742005.1 uncultured bacterium | reverse complement strand
GTGCGGATGTGTAATAAGGTTTTGGCTCGCGGTAAGATGGAGCTGAAATTACAGGTGTTGGGTTTGCTTGTTTTGCTGTTGGCAAGGGTGGAGTGTTTGAATGTGGAAATTTTGGTTGATTGTCTAATGTTTGTGTTTTCTTTTCATTAGGAATTTTATCTAATAATTTTACTTCTTTATTTGGTACAGATACTCCAAAACCTGTCGTCATACCTTTTGTTTTCGGTGCAAAAGATTCTTGAAACTCTGGGTCAATAGTATTTTGCGGAGCTAAACTGTTCTGGTTTTCAAATTGGTTAAGGTTGTTGATTTTTCTTTGTTTAATTTCTTTTAAATCTTTATTTGATGAATACAAAATTTGCGCCGGGGTTAAATCTTCCTTTAATTCATGTAAAAGTAAATTCCTTTCCTGTTTTTCTTCTTCCTCTTCTTTCCTTTTTGTCGCCATACAAAATTTTTGCCGCGTTTTCAAAAACGTCTTGATTGTTGTCTTTTTTAAACATAAATCCTCCTTGTTTTATCTAATAAACAAAAATAGAGAGTCAAATGAAACATAATAATTCAGTTTTCATTTAACTCTCTATTCGATTTTAAGTTTATTATAACATCGATTGTTGTCGATGTCAAGAATTATTTTATTCTATCAACAATCAATTGTGTAATTTTTGATGTTGTGCATAACTTATCGTCTTTTTGGTAAATATCTTTTGTACGATAACCCTCTTTTAAGGTTTGTTTTACAGCATCAATTATGCTTTTTGAGGCGATTTTATTATCAAAAGAATAATTTAACATCATTGCGCAGGATAGAATTGTAGCTATCGGATTAACCGTATTTTTCCCTGCTAAATCAGGGGCAGAGCCATGGATTGGTTCATAAAGGTAAGGAGTTTTGCCATCTGATAATGATGCTGAGGGTAACATTCCTAAAGAGCCGCAGATGGTTGATGCTTCATCTGATAAAATATCCCCGAAGATGTTTCCTGTTAAAATTACGTCAAATTGTTTCGGGTTCAAAACCAATTGCATTGCACAATTATCAACATACATAAAAGAAAGTTCAACATCAGAATATTCCTTTGAAACTTCTTTTGTAATTTCTCTAAATAATCTTGAAACATCCAAAACATTTGCTTTATCAACACAGCAGACTTTTTTTCTTCTTTTTTGTGCGGATTTAAAAGCAACATGTGCAATTCTTCTGATTTCGTCTTCATCATAAACCATATTATTAAACCCGACTTTTATTTTTCTCCCGTCAAGCGTTGTTTTTGTTTCAATTCCTCTTGGTTCGCCAAAATATACATCTCCTGTCAGTTCCCTTACAATCATAATATCAACATTTTGAGCGATTTGCGGTTTTAGGGGCGATGAAAACAAAAGTTCATCATAAACTTCAACAGGACGAAGATTAGCAAAAAGATTGAGTTTTTTCCTTATTCCAAGTAACGCTTTTTCAGGGCGCAATTCAGGCGCAAGGTTATCGTATTTCCAATCGCCCACAGCGCCCAATAAAACAGCATCTGATTCAAGCGCTGTTTTGATTGTTTTGTCACTCAACGGCACTCCTGTTTCATCGTAACAACGTCCTCCTATCGGCGCGTAGGAAAAATTTAAATTAAGGTTATAAATTTCATCAATTTTTTTCAAAACTTCAACGCCAGACTCTACAATTTCAACTCCGACACCATCGCCAAGAAGTACGCAAATATTATTATTCATATTTTTTCCTTATTAATTTTTTACCAATTTTTTTGTATATTCAACAAGTCCGCCCGCTTCAATTATTTTTTGAATTTCTTTCGGGTAAGGCTTAAAAGAGTATTCTTTGTTTTTTGTTTTATTGATTATTTTGCCTTGTTCAATATTGATTTCAATTTCATCATTTTTATCGATTTCTTCTTGAATTTCATTATTTTCAATAATTATTAAGCCGATGTTTATTGAGCTTCTGTAAAAAATTCTTGCAAAGGATTTTGCTATCACTGCTTTAATTCCTGATGCTTTAATTGCAATGGGGGCATGTTCTCGAGATGAACCGCAGCCGAAATTTTCACCTGCAATTATAAAATCTCCTCCACTCACGTTTTTTGCAAAAGTTTTATCAATATCTTCCATACAATGAAGTGCCAGTTCCTCCGGGACTTTGGTGTTTAGATAACGCGCAGGGATTATTACATCTGTGTCAACATTATCTTCATAAATCCAATTCATATTTTTTCATCCGTTTAAACTATATACAATAACCGTATTAAATTATAACATGAATATGCAAATATGAATCTTTGAGTTTTCATATTGACCATCAGTAAAACTTGTATATAGATAAAAGGAGTAACAACAATGCAAGAAACAATCATCGAAACAGCTGGAAAAATCTGGGAATACCTTAACGAAAACGGTGAAGTAACAACAAAAAAAATGAACAAAGATTTAGGTCTTAGCGAAAACTTTACAAGCCTTGGTCTTGGCTGGTTAGCTCGCGAAGATAAAGTTAACTTCAATAAAAAAGGTTCATATACAAAAATCAGCTTAAGATAGTTTTTTCATCTTAAAGAAACAAAATTTAAAGAAGTCCTTGTTAATTGTTGACAAGGACTTCTTTTTTTTAGACAATAGAAATAAATCGAATTAAAATAAAATAAAATAAATGTAATATAAAATATAAGAAAAGGAAATAAAAATGGCTACACCAAAAAAGAGAACAGGAAAAGCAAGTCAGGCAACAAGAAGAGCAAATTGGAAAGGAAGCATTCCTGCAACAACAATATGCCCAAATTGCAAGGAAATTGTTTTAACTCACACAGTCTGCCCTAACTGCGGATATTATAAAAACGGTTTTGCTTCAATAAAAAAACAACAAGAAACGCAAACACAAGAAGAAGAAAAGGCAGCTAAAAAAACAAGAGCAAAAAAAGCTAAAACCGAAGAAGCACAAGAAATCGAAGCAAAAGCTGAACAAACACAAGAACAAACAGAAACAACTTCTGAAGCTGCAGCTGCAGTTGAAGAAAAAGAAGTTAAAAAAACAAGAAAACCAAGAGCAAAAAAGACTAAAACCGAAGAAGAAGCTCCAAAAGAAGCTGAATAAAATTAATATATAACTTATAGATGCGGGGAAAATTAGTATGACAAGAATTGCAGTAGATGCAATGGGAGGAGATTACGCTCCATCTGAAATCGTTAAAGGTGCTGTTTGGGCTGCACAAGATTACAACACAGCAATTGAACTTGTTGGTCAAACAGATAAAATTCAAGAAGTCCTTGACGAAATAGCAAAAAAAGGTATCAGGTCAAATCGAGGCGGATATTTTATCAAAAATATTAAGGTGGATTTATCAAAACTTGATATCAAAATAACCCATGCTGATGAAATTATTGAAATGGGAGAAGCCCCGGGCGTTGCTATAAGGAAAAAGAAAAAATCTTCTATTGTTTTGGCAGTTGATGCTGTTGCAAAAGGAAGTTCGGATGCAGTTGTTGCGGCAGGCTCTACCGGTGCTGCGATGGCCAGTTCTTTATTTGGTCTTGGCAGAATCAGAGGAATTGAACGTCCTGCAATTGCTGCAACTTTGCCTACTAAAAAAGAGCCTGTTATTTTAATTGATGCCGGGGCAAATTCTTCATCAACTCCTGAAATGTTATTGCAATTTGCGACAATGGGCGCTACTTTTGCAAAAAATGTTTACGGGCGTACAAACCCCAGAATTGGTGTTTTAAATATTGGCGAAGAAGCTGAAAAAGGTAATCAGCTTGTTAAAGAAACATATAAACTTTTAAAAGAAAACACAATCGGCTTGAACTTTATCGGTATGTCGAAGGTAAGGAGCTTTTTCAAGGCGATGTTGATGTTGTTGTCTGCGAAGGGTTTGTTGGAAATGTTGCCCTTAAAACAATTGAGGGTTGTTCAATGATGTTGTTTAAATTAATCCAACAAGAATTTATGAATGATTTTATTTCAAAAATAGTCGGACTTTTGGCGAAGCCTTTTATGAAGAGAATTTATAAAAGAATTAATTACGAAGAATTTGGCGGAGCTTTGCTTTTAGGGGTTAAGGGCATAACCGTAATTTCTCATGGAAGAAGTTCGTCTTATGCTATTAAAAATGCGGTAAGAGTTGCTAAAGAAGCGGTTGAATCAGGCATGAATGCTAAAATTTCCGAATTAATTCAAAGTTAGATTTATTTTAAATAATCAAATTCAAACCCGCTCAAGACCATGTTTATGAAAATTAAAAACAAAACAGAAAATATAAAAAAGGGGAAAAAATGAAAAAAACAGCTTTTATTTTTCCGGGACAAGGTTCGCAAAGCGCGGGAATGGGCTTGGATTTAAATAATAATTTTGAGGTCGCTAAAAAAGTTTATGAAATCGCAGACAATGCTTTAGGGCGCAAAATTTCAACACTTTGTTTTGAAGGTCCTGCTGACGAATTAACAAAAACAATTAATGCTCAAAGTGCAATTGTTACAACTTCAATTGCGGCGCTTGAAGCTTTTAAGAGCAAATGTGATATTAAGCCTGATTTTGTATTAGGTCATTCATTGGGTGAATATTGTGCAATGTATTGCGCAGATGTTATGGATTTAGAAACAACAATAAAAGCCATACAAAAAAGATCGGAACTTATGGATTCTGCTACAAAAACAACAAAAGGT
>CAPYQR010000125.1 GCA_948742005.1 uncultured bacterium | reverse complement strand
GGCATTAAGTGTAAAAGTTGCTTTGTTATTTTTGATGAACATTGTTTTCTTTGAATCTGATAAAGCTAAATTTTTAACATCAATGCTGATTTTGGAATTTAAATCATTTAATTTTCCTGTTATTTTAGAATTAATGTTTAAAATGGCGTTTGATAAATTGTAAGCCTTTTTAATTTCTTTCGGTGCGAAAGTTTGATATAAAACAGGCAGATTCAAATCATCTGTTTTTAAATTAATATCGACATTTGATTTTGAATCAATAAATCCTGCAATTTTAACAAGCGAATTATTAATTGTTGCTTGAGTATTTTGAATATTTAATGCATTATCGTCAAAGTTAAATTCGGCTTTAATGTCTTTTATTCCAAGTCCGATTTTAGAATGCACAAAAGAGCCGTTTGCAATTTTTATTAAGCCGTTTGATTTCAGGGTTTTAAAATCAGTTTTAACGTTTGCATTAGCGTTTATGTATCCTGTTGTTTTAATTGAAGCAATATCGTTTTTGATATTTAAACTGTCTAAAAGCCCTTTTAAAAGGTTTGCAAGATTTGTAAATTGAATATTATCTGATTTAATTTCAGTTTCGAGTTTGTTTTTCTTTCCGTGGGTTAATTTTCCTAAAAGCGATATTTTTTCATCTTCTGCGCAATAAATATTTGTATCAAAATCAATTTTATTTCCGCGGAATTTAGAATGCGCGTAACTTTCAGGCAGTGAAACATGGGATAATTTTAATGTTAGATTATCAACATCAAAATACCCAAAACCTTTAATATTGCCATTTTTTAATTGAACAATTCTTAATTTTGAATCAATATTTGTTTTAAGGTTGTAAGTTTGATAAATATCTACAATATTAATAAAGGGAATTTTAATTTCTTCTTCAGGGTCATTTTGCTCTTTTGGTTTATCGTTTACAAGGCTGATATTTGGAGTCGGGATAATTAAATTGATTTTTGCATCAATATTTTTATTATTATCTGATAAAATCTGCGCATTTGTTTTAACAAAAGCATGGTTTCTTGCGCTTGAATATCGTAAAATTAATTCGGGTGATGAAAGTTTTAAATTATGTTTTGATTTTACATCATCGATTTTAACAAGATAATTTGTTATTTTAACAAAAGGGATTTTAATCCTTGCCAGTTTTAGAGCATGCTCTAAAAATTCATTATTTTCTTCTGTTTTATCCTTATTGTCTTGATTTTTAATTTGTTCGTTTAAAATTTCTTCTATTAGTTCAACTATCTTGTATTGTTTCGAATCTATAATTTCAAGGTCAATTGAGGGGTTTTCAAGATAAACTTTAGATGTTTTCAAAGTTAAAGTCAAAAGCGAGGGGAGTGCGATTCCGCCTTTAAATTTTTCCGCTTTAAAAAGACTTTTTTTATCGTCATAAAAAATATTAATATTTTTTGCAATTATTCCGATTGATAACAAGGGGGTTGTGTAAATTTTTAAAGATGAGTAGTCAAGGTTTAACTTTGAACTATCCTTTATTGTTTTTTGGATGGCTGTTTTATAGCTGTTTAAGTCGATTGTTGGAATTGCTATTAAAAAAGCAAAATAAAAAAGTAAAAATCCAACTACCAGAATAAAACCAACGTTTTTTAATATATTTTTCATATAATATCTCTACTCCTTTGTATTTAATATTATAAGATAAATATATAAATTGTTTTATTCTAAATAACCCTTAACAATTTTATAAATCGTATTCAACTTGTCTTCGTTATTTTCAATCAGATGTAATAATCTTTGTTTGACTTCAATTTTGTTAATATATTCATCATCAAAATCAAAAAGATTTTTAAAAGAAACACCAAGTGTATCAACTATTTTTTCTAAAGTTTGAGCAGTGATAAAATTCGTCCCCCGCTCGATTAAAGAAACGGAACGGCTGTTGATTCCGATTTTTTCGGCAAATTTTTCCTGGGTTAAATTGGCTTTTTCTCTGTAGTGTTTGATTTTTTTGCCTAAAAGTTTTTTAACATCATTCATATTGTCAATTCCTATATTCATATTTTGAAGTAAATTTCTTTTTATATAAACAACTTGAAATATTGAAAATTCCATGTTTAAATATGAATAATGATAAATAATTCATATTTAAAATTCATTCAACGAAAGACCTGATTATAAATGTATAAAATTAAATCAAACAAAATAAAATCCGTCTTTAAGGCATTTTCGATGTTAGAGTTAATGTTTTCGCTCGTTGCTGTTTCTGTTTTTTTAGCAGCATTTGCACCTGTTATTTCCAACAGATTCTCTGCTGAAAATGAGATGGTTTTTAATAAAGGTCAATTAATAACTTCGCAAGAATGTGATATAAATTTTAAAAATTCTTACGGGCTTATCTGCACAATGTGCTATGCGGATGAATCCTGTGTAACTTGCGGCGGTGTTTGTCCTTCGGGAATGATTAAAAATGATTCTAAATGTACGTGTGAATAGTAAAAATTAATGTATCGGGAAAATAGGAGTTAAGGAACAGCAATGAAAAAGAAATACAGGAAAATAATTAAGAAAAAATTTTTAGAACTTAAAAACGGATTTTCTCTTGTTGAAATTTCAATCGCTCTGCTTGTAATTTCGGTTATAGCTGCTGCCTTAACTCCGACAATTTCCAAAAGATTAACTTCAACATCAACAATTAAAAACAGAATTTCAACTAAATGTAATAATGTCTGTGCTGATGGTTTTTGTGCAATGTGCTATGTTAATCCTAAAAGTTGTATTGTTTATACAAAAGAATGTGCAAAAAATCAATTTAAAGATGTTGCCAATTGTGCTTGTATTAATTGTTCAGATGCTTACGGGGCAAATTGTACACTTTGTAATTCAAAAGAATGCACTCAATGTGCTCCGGGGTATTATAAAGATACAAAAACAAATTTATGTATAAAATGTCCTAAAGGATTTTATTGCTTCCAAGACCCTATAACAGGTGCTTCAACAATGAAAAAATGTCCACAGGGAACTTCACAGCCTAGCGAGGGGCAGGCTTCTTGTGTAAAATGTCAACAATCAACAGCAACAACAGCGGGTAGCGTTCAAACTCAAGAGGGTCAAACCTCTTGTACGCCATGTGCAGCGGGTTCTTATGCTTCTGCCGAGGGGCAAAAAACTGCTTGTGAACCATGTGATGCTGGATATTATTGTCCTCAAGGCAAACACATTCCTTGTCCTTTAGGAACTTCAAACGGCGCAAAAGGTCAAACAGTTTGTACAAATTGTATAAAATCAACAACAACAACCGCAGGTTCGGTCGCAACCACAACAGCTTTAACAAGCTGTGCCATTTGTCCTGACGGCAAATATGCTTCAACTGCTGCGCAAGGAAGAGCTTGTGATGTCTGTCCGAAAGGTTCATATTGCAAAGGCGGAAAAATAAACCCCTGCCCCGTTGGACAAATAAGTAATTCAACAGGTCAAACCGCCTGTGTAAAATGCGCACAATCAACTTCAAGCACTGTTGGAACAATATCAAATAAAGCAGGTTCAAGTGTTTGTACTACCTGCGGAAATGGAAAATATACGGCAACTTCGGGGCAAACCGCATGTAATAATTGTTTACCCGGGTATAGATGTCCTGATGGCAAGCTTATAAAATGTACAATAGGCACTTATGCAACAGGCTCTGCTTCTGTTTGCACTTCCTGTGGAAACGGTAAAACTTCTCAAGCGGGAGCAAAATCCTGTGTAACCTGTTCGACAGGCTGTTCGCAATGTTATGAAACGGCGGGATATTGCACATCTTGCAATCAAGGATATTATAAAAGTGGAACTTCCTGCTTAAGATGTCCTGCGGGCTGGTATTGCCCCGGCGGCACAGCAGCAAGTACCAAATGCCCTGCAGGCTCTTATTCATCAATAGGTGCATCAAGCTGTACTTCTTGCGGAAGTGGCAAAACATCCTCTGCCGGCTCATCAACATGTATTTCATGCAGCAGCAATTGTACGGAATGCTCTGGTTCGGCGGGCAATTGCACCTCCTGTAAAGCAGGATATTATAAATCGGGCAGCAGCTGCGTAAAATGTTCAGCAGGCTATTCCTGCGCAGGCGGAACGGCAGGACAGGTAAAATGTCCGACGGGAACAACATCTTCAGCAGGCTCTTCGGCTTGCACAACTTGCGCTGCAGGCTGTACATCCTGTTCGGGTTCTGCAAGCAACTGTACTTCCTGCAAGGCGGGAACTTACCTTTCAGGTTCTTCATGTAAAACTTGTTCTGTAGGTTATTATTGTTTAGGCGGCTCTTCAGGACAGTCTAAATGCCCCGCAGGGCAAACAGCTCCTGCAGGTTCGGCATCCTCGGGCATGTGTACATCTTGCAAAGCAGGCTGCAGCTCTTGCAGCGGAACAACAACAAATTGTACTGCTTGTTCAGCAGGTTATTATATTTCAGGCTCATCCTGCCAATCTTGTACTGCCGGCTATTATTGCCCCGGCGGAACAGATTCAAGAAGAAAATGCCCCGTAGGACAATACTCTGCCTCCGGCTCTTCAGGTTGCAAATCCTGCCAATCCAATCAATCTTCCTCGGAAGGTTCTTCTTCCTGCTTCTCCTGCACCAAATACCATGCCAAGTGTGTTGAATGCAATGCAACATCTTGTACCAAATGTGGTGATGGGTATGAGGTGGATGGCAATACTTGTAAT
>CAPYQR010000124.1 GCA_948742005.1 uncultured bacterium | reverse complement strand
TGATAAAGTATTGTAAGCGCATCCGCCAACAGAATCAATTACGATTTTGTTTTTGCAATTTTATAATTTTTAAGAGCAAAATAAAGCTTTGCACTATGAATCTTTGCTAAGAAATTATTAGAATCAATCATTAAAGCATTTTTAAGTAATGATTGAGCATAATCATAGTCCTTATTTAACAGCTGTAAATAACCATAATAAGCAAGACAATCAGGATTTTTAGGGTCATATTTTAAGGATGACTCAAAAGCTTTTTTAGCATCATCAAAATTACTTAACATCATATACGCAACGCCCAAGGAATAATAAAATTCAGCAACATCATCCTCAAGCTTAATCGCTTCAAGCATCTCGTCAACTGCCCACTCGTAACAGTTCATTTTTAAATACAAAACTCCCAAATCCTTATGCGCGTAGGGATTATTTGGTTCTAAAATGATACATTTTTTAAACATTTCCTTAGCATTATCATAATCCCCAAGTTCAACATAGTCGTAAGCAAGATTATAATAAACTTCAACATCAATTTTACCGCGTTTAATTAAAATATTAAATGTTTCAACAGATTCATCATAACGCGATAATTTTCTTAAAAGCGTTCCTTTTTTCTTTGTTAAAAGAATATTTTTAGGTTCTATTTCAAGTAAAAAATTAGTATTTTCTAGCGCTTTTTCATATTCTTGGGTATTTTCAAGAGCATCAATATATGAGGTTCTATATTGCGTATTGTTAGGATAAACCATTACAAGATTTTCATACATACCTCTGGCAAGAAGAAACTCTTGCGCATTTAATGCGCAGTTTGCAAGCGTTGCAAGCATAGTTATTGTCGGTTCAAGCTTGTATGATTCTTGAAAATATGATAATGCTTTTTTATAATCTTCCTTTGCCTGGTATAAAATTCCAAGGTTATAAAGCGTTAAAGAATTATTGTTATCGATATTATACGCAATATCTAAAATTGAAAGCGCATTTTCATAATCATCAACATTCATATAACAAACAGCCAGACTGTTTGCGATTGATAAATTTTCATTATTTAATTCAAATGCCTTTGATAAATATTCTATTGATTTTTGATTATCTTTTTTAAGCATATATGAGGTTGCTAAAATATAATAAAGTGAATAATCGGCTTCAATCACTTCGTTATTTAATGCTCTTTGCGATATTTCAATTGCTGAATCTACTTGTGCAAATTCAATATATATCATTGCCATACTTTTATAAGCATCTAAAAAATCAGGGCGGAGCTTTATGACTTTTTCAAATTTTTCAATTGATTTTTCTTTTTCGCCAATTTTATTGTAACAATTTGCAAGATAAAACAAACTTGTCGCATCGTTGCCATCAAGCTCAAAAACCTTTTCAAAAGCAACAATTGCACCTGTTGCATTTTCTAAATTAACTTCGCAAAGCCCAAGGTTTTTATAAGCTTCAATGTTTTTATCATCTCTTTTTATAATATTTTCCAATACATCTTTTGCGCTTGCAAAATCTTGTGCTTCAATTAATTCAAGCGCTTTATTTAAATCGTTTTCAATTAAATTATTATTTTCCATAAAATTATTATAAGCTAAAAAAATTAATTTTAACATTTGTAAAGAAATTTAGCTTTTTTACAAAAAAGGACAATTTTTATCTTGAAAAATACTTTATTTAAATAGTTATTGAAAAGTATATTACTGATGTATAGAAATAAAAAGTATGAGCGGAAAAAATATAGAAAATACAGATAAAATTAACAGCAGCTGTTTTGATGAAGAACTGCTTTTGGATTATGATTCGCTAAAAATTGACTTCAATCGTTTTGCGCTTGAAGATTTAGCAAAAAAAATCAAAAACAGAAATTCATTATTCGAATTTAAAAATACAAAAATCGCAAATTACGGTTATTAAATTTTTTTATTTGCAAATTTTAATGCCAGTTTCGGAAACAGTATAATCAAAAACAAAATTCCAAAAATTAAAAGCGTCTTATTAAGACCAAAAAACCCGTGGAGATATTTAAAAATAAGCAAAAATACAAAAGAAGAAAAATCTCCAAAAAAAGTATTTGTAGAGCTTGTTGTTGCACGGTTAATATTTTGGGTATTTTTATGAATCGAAGAAATTGTATAGATATTAAACACAAGAAAAAACAAAACAGCAACACAGATAAAAGTTATTACAGCAAAAGACAAGATATAATTTTTTACATTATATGCAAAAATTAAAGTTAAAAAAGAAACAAATACAAAAATATAACTTATTAAAACAAGATATTTGGAATAAAATCTTGAAATAAAATCAGCTGCTTTACCGGCAAAGCTTCTCAATAATTGATTAATAACATTTACAGCGCCATAGAAAAAAACAGGAGCATTTGAAGTTTTTAATAAAGGTTGAAAATTCCAAACAAAAACACTTGTTATACCTGTCAAAACAGCATTATAATAAGCAAAAAAACTAATATTTTTGTTTTTGAAAATTGATAAAATGCTTTCCTTAATATGCAAAAACCAATTATGATTTACACAATTTTCCTTGCAGACTTTAATATTAGGTAAAAAACTTACAACAATTATTGATAAAATCTGCATGAATAATTCAAATAAAAACAGGATTTTAAAACCGTAAATTTTATACAGAAAAACTCCAACAAAACAACTTAGCGCAGAACCTAATGAGGTATAAAAAGCAAAATCTCCATAGGAAGCGGTCATTTTTTCTTCTTTTTTACTTTTGCTTAAATATTCATAAATATAACTATCTACATTTCCTTTGTAAAACGCTTTTGATAAACCATATAATATTTCACCGATTAAAATAATCCAAAAACCCTGAAAACAAAGCCAGAGAAGAACCCTCAAAGCATAAAGGCAATAAGAAAAAATTATTATTGATTTTTTAGAAAATAAATCTCCAAAATATCCCATAGGAATTTTTGCAATCAAACATGCAATATTAAAAATGCTTTGAAATAAAATAAAATCAGCAAACGTCAAACCCGATGAAAGATAGTATAAAAAAGAAACAGGCATTATAAATCTTTGATATTGCAAAAAAGAAGCACAATAAAGAAGCTTCAAAGGCAGATTCATGCTAAATTTTTGTTTTAATTTATTTTTAATATTGCTAATCATTTTAATTTATATTTAATTATTTATCAAAATATTTTTTTAAATCAACATTTTTTAAAACATAAACCAAAATATCAGCACTTGCTTTTGAAATATGTGTTTCAGAATCTTCATAATTATTAAACTTTCCCTCTTTTCTAACATCATAAGCCAAATCAGATATTGTTCTTATGACAACATAAGGAATTTTATTAACCTGTGCAGTTTGAGCAATTGAAGCACTTTCCATATCAACCGCTTGAGCATTGAAAATTTTATTTATACTTATTTTGGTATTATAATCCGAAACAAACTTATCCCCCGTTGCAATCCGTCCTTGAATCACTTTTATATCAAGGTATTTATTTGAAACCTCTTCTTGAAAAACATGACTTATTTTTTTATGCGGTTCAAAAAACCTGCGCTTATCATGCGAAACATTAGGAACAAAACCTCTGGGATAGCCGAAAAAAGTTAAATCAACATCATATTGAATTAAATCAGAAGCAATAATAACATCGCCAATTTTCAAATTTTTATCCGTTGCACCCGCAATACCCGTATTTATAATTAATTTAGGATGATACTTATCAATTAAATACTGTGTTATTATGGCAGAATTAACCTTGCCCGTACCCGAACGCGCAATTATAACCTTATTTTTACCAATTTTACCTTTTGCGGTTTTGAATTGATTTACTTCTTTTTGGCGACATTTTGAAGCCATAATTAAACTATTGACTTCCGAATCCATTGCGCCTATTATTACTACATTAGGGGTAAATCCAACAAGAAAAAGTTTAACCAAAAAAGCTATAAATAATACAAATAAAATTAGCAAAATATTTAAAATAAAAATTGCACAGGTTCTTTTTTTCAATTTTTCCTCCACACAGTTATAAAATAATGGTAAACTATAAAAAAATATCAGTCAAATTTTTAAATAAAAACAAAATTTATTAACTTTTGTAACAATTACATTAAAAATAAGTAGTCTAAAAGTAGTAAAATTTTTTGATTTAGCGAACTATTTTATAGTTAAAATTCAGTTTTGATGCAAAAAAAGAAATATTTAAGTTTATTTTAATATAGTTGAAATTTTTTCATTTATTATGTTATAAATTTATATATCAGTATGAAAAAGAATTTATAGTTATGGAAAAATTTATCGAAATCGAATTTAACGGCAAAATTTACAAAATCAGCAAAGAAAAAGTTAACCTGTTAATTGAAAAACTGGAAAATTGCAACCCGCTGGCCAAAACAGTTTCTTCTTGCAAAAAACCATACAATACGGAAGAAATTAAAGAACTATTTGAAAAATTCGAACTTAACGAAGATTATTTTTTGGAAAATATTAATAACATCTAAAGAATCACCATTTCTTTAAATGTTAAATATTGAAAAAAAATAATAAAATGGTAATATATTATTATGAAAAAAAATAATTTCATAATTGAACTGTTTTGTTTTATTTTAGAAAAAAAAGCTTATTGGATACTACCATTAATAATTTTTCTTGTTCTTATGTCTTTTGTAATAATTGCAAGCACAGCGCCTTATAC